>JAKALG010000012.1 GCA_021813235.1 bacterium | reverse complement strand
TAAATGGCGAGCTTATAATTGGGAAGTAATAGAGACAGGCGGGCATGATTTTCAAGATTTAAATGAGGCAGTAGAAAAAGCACAAAAGGTGGTAGATAAACCCATCGTAATCATCGCACACACCGTGCCTGGAAAGGGGGTGAGTTTCATGGAATATGATTATAAATGGCATGGCATGCCACCAAATAAAGAGCAAGGAGAAAAAGCTCTCAAAGAGTTGAAAGATAGAAGACCAATATAAATTTTTATGTTAAATCCTAAACTAAAACTTAATCCTAAAATCTTTAATGAAGATTGCGAGCAAGTGCCTATCAGAAAGGGTTTTGGACTTGGGCTACTCAAAGCTGGAGAGGAAAATAAAAATGTTGTTGCTTTGTGTGCAGATTTGACAGAGTCCACACAGATGAATTTATTTGCTGAAAAATTTCCAAAAAGATTTATAGAAATGGGAGTGGCAGAACAAAACTTGGTGACAGTCTCTTCAGGTATGGCAGCAATGGGAAAAATTCCTTTTTGTTCTTCTTATGCCATGTTTTCTCCAGGACGCAATTGGGAGCAGATAAGGACGACGATTGCCTATAACGACAGGAAAGTTGTAATAGTCGGAAGTCATGCAGGAATCTCTGTCGGTCCTGACGGAGGCACCCATCAAGCACTAGAAGATATTGCTTTGATGAGAGTTATGCCCAATATGGATGTCATTTCTCCTTGTGATGCGATTGAAGCAAAAAAGGCCACAGAGGCTTTAGTAAAAAGTGGCAAGCCTGCATATTTACGTTTAGCTCGTGAAAAGACGCCAATTATAACCACAGATGAAACTCCTTATGAAATAGGTAAGGGTGAAATTTATTGGATACCAGATGTAGGAATAGCACAAGTCGGCATCATAGTCACTGGTAGTCTCACTCACCGTGCAATACTCGCGGCTAAGAAACTAGAAGGAGAAGGTATAAAAACTAAAGTGATGAATTTGTCTTCAATATCTCCGATAGACAGGGAAGCCATTATTACTCTCGCAAAAGAAACTAGAGCTATCGTGACAGTGGAAGAGCATCAAATAAATGGAGGAATGGGTTCTGCTGTCACAGAAGTGCTCGCACAAAATTATCCTGTACCGATAGAATTTATAGGAGTGAAAAATCTTTTTGGACAATCAGGAAGTCCAGACGAACTTATAGAGCATTATGAAATGGGAGTGGAACACATTAAAAAAGCAGTAGAACAAGTTTTTAAAAGAAAAAACCCTTCAAATTTATGAAGGGATATTTTCGACCATGTCTTTTAATTCTTTTATGAGTTCTTTTTTATCACCTTGACCTGATTTTAATCTCTCTAATAAATTTTCTATTTCTTTTTTTATTTGTTCGTCTCTTTGACTCCATCTTTCCTCATGTGGGTGTTCTAATGTGTTGTCTGGACTGCCGATATTTTGATTATATTTTTCTTGCATAATATTATTAATTCATTTTATTAACCTTATAATCACTTGGTGCGACCTTTAAATATTCTTCTAATTTTTCGTGATTAAGTAACCCTTCTTGCGCTCCTATTTTTTGGACTACAGACATTGCATTTATTGGCCCCCAAGAGAAAGCCTCAAGAGGAGTTTTACCTAAAGCGAGTGCAGCTGTGAATGTTGAAGAAAAAGCATCTCCAGCGCCTGTACGTTCTACTGGTGGGGCAATATCTGGATAAATAGGGTTGTGCCATAACTCTCCATTCATATAAAGATAAGCACCTTTTGGCCCATCACTTATCACAACCATTTTTGGTCCTAAATTTGCGATGCCTTTTGACAATACTAAAACGTCTTCATTTTTATCTTCCATTTTTAATATCTTTTGAGCTTCCTGTAAGTTGCAAAAGAAAACCTCTGTTCGTGCGTAAATTTCTTTTAAATTTTCCACACCAAATTTTATTTGAAAAGTCCCTGGTTGAAAAGCGAGTTTGATATCTTTATGTCTTTTTAGATAGTCAGATATTTCTGTATGAAAAGGTAGAGAGTCTTCACCCAAAGAACTTAGATAAATCCAAGCTGGTTTAGAAACTTCACTTGCTTCTTTTGTGTCTATCCAATGACGTTCATAATTTTGATGCTTTATCAAAATAGTACGATCAATGTCATACCAAAGTACATAATGATAATTTGTAATTTTATCAGAATCTATCTTTACAAAAGTTGTGTCTATTTTTTCTTTCTCTAATACAGCAAGACAATCCTTTCCATTTTGATCACCCCCGATATTTGTCATAAGAGCAGTAGAAAGTCCGAGGCGAGAAGCAGCCACAGCAGCATTTGGACTGTTGCCAACAGCTGGAATGACATGAAGCGATTCATAAGGCACCTTGTCTCCGAAACTTAAACAGAGCTCACAGGCTTCTGTGTCTACTTTACAATGCACGTGGGCATCTTTTATCTTTATAAAAGCATCTATTACTATGTCTCCAATTGCTAGGAAATCAATTTTCTTCATATTATAATAATAGCATAAATATTTAAAAACATAAAAACAACTGTTATGCCTAAAAAAATAACTTTATTTTTGTTTGGGTTTATTTTTTTGTTTTCTGAATTTGGTATTGTAAAAGCAACAGAAGCGCCGGTTATTTTGTATACCTTTAATGGAACTTCTGCCAATATTGTGGTTAATCCTATTGTAAATCCTGTAGAGATTAGATTCGATAGTAGTGAAAATATACCAAATTGGGTTTCTATTAAAATAGAGAAAGCGGATGATTCAAGTATTTATAAAACATTTTCTCCTAATTCTTGTGATGGTGCTAAATATTGTAATCAAGTTTGGGACGGAGCAATATCTCCAAAAAATAAAATATTAGCTGATGGCATATACAATGTTCTTGTCCATATTAGAAAAGATGTTGCAGACCCAGTAACTTATGATCTTACTCTTACTTCACCTTATACAATAACTGTTGATAGTTCTGTTTCTTCTAGATCTGATTTTTCCACATCTTCCAGCGGTGGCTCTAGTCTCCCTCAAACCACAACAGAAACAAAAACGAAAGTGACAGAAATACAAAAAATAAAAACGAAAATAGAAGGGGAGACTCTTGCTTTTGTAGGTATTCCAGTTGAATTTAATGCGATGACGACAGGCCATATGAACGAGACACTTTCTTATGGCAAATATTTTTGGAATTTTGGAGATGGTGATTCAAAAGAAATGGATACAAGTAATAAAGCTAAATTTACACATACATTTTTTTACGAGAGTGAATATATAGTTATGCTAGAGTATTATCAAAATTATTCTTCTGAAGAGCCTGATGCAATTGATAAAATGACTATAAAAGTAATACCTGCAAATGTTTCAATTTCTAATGTAGGAGATGAAAAAGATTTTTTTATAGAAATTACAAACAACACTCTGTATGATGCAGATATTTCTAAATGGATTCTTTTGAGTAATCAAAAAAGTTTTACTTTACCGAGGAATATGATTTTAGAATCAAAAAAGAAAATCATTTTATCTCCTAAAATAACGGGGTTTTCTTTCTCAGACAAAGACAGTTTGAAATTATTAAATCCCCAAAGAGAAACGATGTTTGACTATTCGGGAGTTCTAAAACCAATTGAAACTCAAACAAAAAATCTTGTGTCAAAAATTTCTAAATTAAATACAAATGAAAGTAGGGAAGCGGTGAAACCGCCATTTGGCGGTTTCACCGCCAAGTTAGCTGATGCAGAAATGCCAACAGATAATTTATTAGCGAACGCTTCAGAAAGTGATATACCTCTAGCGGAATCAAGTAATTTTAATTATAGTATTTTTGGTCTTTTTGCTTTTCTTGGCATTAGTGGTAGTACTGCCTATTTTATTCGCAATCGTAATAGAAAAATTATTGGAGAGGCAAATGGAAGTGATTTTGAAATACTAGATGAATAATGTAGAATAAAAGAATGTTTAAAAATTTTTTATTAAAAAAGATGCTTCGCACTCAAGGTGTACCCGAGGCACAGATAGACATGTTTATAAGCATGATGGAAAAGAATCCAGAGCTTTTTAAAACTATTGCTAAAGAGGTAGAAGAGAAAGTGAAAGGAGGAATGGATCAGACGACTGCCGGAATGATGGTAATGAAGAAATATGAGGAGGAATTAAAAAAATTGGTTTAAAATCAATATTTTTGCTAATATCCTAAGTATATGTCATTAAGCATAGGAATTGTGGGGTTGCCAAATGTTGGGAAATCAACACTTTTTAACGCGCTGACTAAAAAGAGCGTGCCAGCAGAAAATTATCCTTTTTGTACTATTGACCCCTCAGTCGGTATTGTTCCTGTGCCAGACGAAAGAGTGCAAAAACTTTCAGATTTTTCAAAATCTAAAAAAACTATTCCGGCTGTCATAGAGTTTGTAGATATTGCAGGGCTTGTGGCAGGAGCTTCAAAAGGTGAAGGATTAGGAAATAAATTTCTGACAAATATTCGGGAGGTGGATGCTATAGCACACGTCGTGCGTACATTTGAAGACAATTCTGTCATTCATGTGGCTAATAAAGTTGACCCAATGGAAGATATAGGAATAATAAATTTAGAACTTGTTTTAGCAGATATGGAGACAGTTTTAAAGAGAATCAGTTCTTTAGGAAAAGATTTAAAAAAAGGGGACAAGGAAGCTATTCTAGAAGATAATATTTTAAATAAGGTTGGTAAATTTTTAGAAGAAGGGAAAATGGCTAGAGAAGCAAATTTGACTGAAGATGAAAAATTCAAAATAAAATCTTTAAACTTACTCACTTTGAAACCGATGCTCTATGTTTTGAACACTTCGGAAGCGACAGAAAATGTGAAAGTGGAATTGCCAGAAGGAAGCTTGTCTGTAAAAGTGGATCCAGTTTTTGAGCATGGTTTTGATGACTTAATCAAACAGAGTTATGCACTTCTGGGTCTTGAGACATTTTTTACAACAGGGGAAGACGAGACGCGCGCTTGGACTATTAAAATAGGTTCTACCGCGCCTGTCGCAGGTATGGCTATTCATACTGATTTCAAGGAGAAATTTATCCGCGCAGAAGTAATCGCTTGGGACAAATTATTAGAAGCTGGTTCACACGCAAAAGCAAAAGAAAAAGGTTGGGTCAGAACTGAAGGCAAAGAGTATATCGTTCAAGATGGTGATGTGATAGAATTCTTAATATAATAAAACATGAAAGAAGAAAATCAAATTAAAACTTTTTACTCTAAAGACTGGCAAGACTATGAGCTTCTAGATACTGGCGACCATCAAAAATTGGAACGCTTTGGAAAATATATTTTAATACGTCCTTATGAAGACGCTTTTTGGAAGAAATCTCTTTCTAAAGAAGAATGGGATAAAGCGGATGGAGTATTTTTCTCTTCTAAAAATACATCAAAAGGTAAAAGGCCAACCCTTTCAAAAGGCAAGAGTGGATGGAAAATTAAAGACAAAGTTGATTCAAAATGGGACATGTCATACAAAGATATGAAATTTTCTGTTTCTCCGACGCCTTTTCGTCATTTAGGTTTTTTTCCAGAACAAGCGAGCCACTGGGATTTGATTGAAGAAAAAATAAAAAATTCTAAAAGAAAAATAAAATTTATTAATTTATTTGGTTACACCGGTATTGCTAGTCTTTTTGCATTAAAAGCTGGAGCGGAAGTGACGCATTTAGATGCATCAGAGCAGACTATTACCTGGTTGAAAGAAAATCAAAAACTTTCAAATCTGAGCGAATCTCCGATGCGGGTTATTGTTGACGATGCTTTGAAATTTGTTGAAAGGGAAGTGAAAAGAGGAAACAAATATGATGCTGTCGTTTTAGACCCTCCGAAATTTGGCCGTGGACCTAAAGGAGAAATTTGGAAGATAGAAGAAAGTTTACCGACACTTTTATCTCAAATTAGAAAAATTTTGAGCGATAAGCCACTTTTTGTGATATTGACCTCGTATGCCACCGAGTCTTCATCTCTTTCTTTAGGTCATGCCCTAGAAGATATGATGAAAGATTTTCCTGGCAAAGTAGACGTTGGAGAGCTATGTGTTTTAGAAAAGGCAAACAGCCGTGTGATTTCTCTTGCAAATACAGCTATCTGGAGTGCGCTTTAAAAAATAACTATTTTTTGCTAGAATAGGGTAATGGAAACAAAACCAAAAATTTTAAGGTGGGCTCTTATTATAGGTATTGTTGTAGTGCTTAATTTGTTTTTTAACTATGCTATTTCTCTCTTTTATAAAGAGCCAGATTATAATGCTTATTTTCCACAGCAACAAATCGTTCAACCGATAACTACTCGGGAAGCTTGTTTAGCTGTCGGAGGACAATGGACAGAAAATCCAACTTATTACAAAGAAGGAACAAATGTTCCTATAGGAGCTGGTTCTTCTCAAATAAACAGTTATTGCAATCCTGATTTTACTAAACAACAGCAATTTAGCGATGCTCAAAAAGTTTATCAAAGAACTATTTTTATTATATTAGTTATTTTGGGAGTCATCTCACTTGCCTTAGGAGTTTTCCTTGCCAATGAAATTGTCACCTTGGGTCTGTCTTGGGGAGGAGTGCTTTCGCTTATCATTGCTTCTATGAGATATTGGTCTTCAGCTGACAACTTAATTAGAGTTTTGATTCTTGGTTTTGCTCTGGCAGTGCTCATTTGGTTGGCAATTAAAAAATTTGGAAAATAAATTTAGGATGAAAGATTACGATCATAAGAAAATTGAAAAAAAAGTTCAGTTAGGATGGGAAAAGAAAAAAATTTATCAAGCGAAAGATGGTAAAGGTAAAAAGTTCTATTCTTTAATTGAATTTCCGTATCCATCTGGCGACGGTCTTCATGTAGGACATCCGCGACCATATATCGGCATGGATGTTATTTCTAGAAAACGCAGAATGGAAGGATTTAATGTTTTATATCCTATCGGTTGGGACGCTTTTGGACTTCCTACTGAGAATCGTGCCATTGATACAGGTATTCACCCAAAAATCGTAACTAAAAAAAATACTGATAATTTTACTAAACAAATAAAATCGTTAGGAATTTCTTTTGATTGGTCTCGAGAAATAAATACCACTGACCCGAAATATTATAAATGGACACAATGGATATTTTTGCAATTTTTCAAAAAGGGTTTGGCTTATAAGGCAAAATCTTATATCAATTGGTGTCCGAAAGATAAAATTGGTCTTGCCAATGAAGAAGCCGTCGGTGGCATCTGCGACCGTTGTGGGAGTGCTACGGAAAAACGAGAGAAAGAACAATGGATGCTTGCTATTACAAAATATGCAGACAGACTCGATAAAGATTTAGATTTAGTAGATTATCCAGAACGAGTAAAATCTCAACAAAGAAATTGGATAGGGAAGTCAGAAGGGAGTGAGATTAGTTTTAAAATCCTCACTTCTTCCAATTTTTCGTCCCTGCGCCCTTCCCCTGAGTACAGGGGCGGGACCCTCGGGAAGCTCAAAATTGAAAGAAGCTCGGATTTTTTTGTTAAGGTCTTCACCACTCGCGCAGATACGCTTTTTGGGGTGACATATGTTGTGCTAGCACCAGAACATCCACTTGTAGAAAAACTTTTGGGACAAGTTGAAAATAAAAAAGAAGTTGAAGATTATATTCAAAAAGTCAAAAAGGAGTCAGAGCTTGAAAGAACAAGAGAAGATAAAGAAAAAACAGGAGTGGAACTGAAAGGAATAAAAGCAATTAATCCTACAAATGAGGAAGTAGTGCCTGTATGGATTGCTGATTATGTATTAGTAAATTATGGCACAGGAGCTGTAATGGCTGTGCCAGAGCATGATAAGCGTGATAGAGAATTTTCAGAAAAATTTAATTTACCTATTATAGATAGGCCATTAGTTGATGCAAAAGAAATAACAAAAAAAGTAGATGGAGAAATTGTCACCAAATTTAAATTGCGAGATTGGGTATTTTCTAGACAGCGATATTGGGGTGAACCGATACCAATAATCAATTGTGAGAAATGTGGCTTGGTGCCAGTACCGGAAAAAGATTTGCCAGTAAAACTGCCAGAAGTAAAAAGTTATAAGCCGACAGATAACGGAGAGAGTCCACTTGCAAGTATTTCAAAATGGGTAAATGTAAAATGTCCAAAGTGTAAAGGTAAAGCAAAAAGAGAGACAGATACAATGCCAAATTGGGCAGGAAGTTCTTGGTATTATTTGAGGTATACAGACCCAAAAAATGCTAAAGAATTTGCAAGCAAAAAGAATTTAAAATATTGGACGCCTGTGGATTGGTACAACGGCGGAATGGAACACACGACTCTTCACTTATTGTATTCTCGTTTCTGGCATAAATTTTTGTATGATTTGAAACTTGTGCCTACATCAGAACCTTATAAGAAGAGAACTTCCCACGGAATGATTTTAGGAGAGGGAGGAGTAAAAATGTCCAAGTCACTTGGTAATGTTGTAAATCCAGATGATATCGTAAAAACTTACGGTGCAGACACGCTCCGCGTTTATGAAATGTTCATGGGACCTTTTGAAGAATCTGTCGCTTGGAGTACGGAAAGTATCATCGGTTCACGAAGATTTATAGAACGAGTATGGAATATGCAGTATAAAGTACAAAAGAATAAAAAATATACTGAATTTGAAATTGAGAAAACAATAAAGAAAGTGTCAGAAGATATTGAAGGAATGAAATTTAATACAGCTATTTCAACTTTAATGATTTTTACAAATGAAATTGGAAAACTAGAAACTATTTCACAAATTGCATATGAAAAGTTTTTAAAAATTCTTTCACCTTTCGCTCCACATATCACAGAGGAAATTTGGCAGAAATTAGGGAAGGTCGGCCCTTCCGAGAAGGGCCGACCTTCCCTTTCTATTCATCTTTCAAGCTGGCCTAAATGGGATGAGAATTTAGTGAAAGATCAAGAAATAAAAATAGCTATACAGATAAATGGTAAAGTTAGAGCTGAGCTTATAATTGGAGCTCTTGATAACGAGGAAGAGGTAAAAACCAAAGCTCTTTCAAATGAAACTGTTTTAAAATATTTAGCGGGAGGACAACCCAAAAGGGTCATCTATGTCAAGGGTAGAGTTATCAACATATTGAATTAGGCAACATTGTTTGAAATGGTTATTTTGTAGTATTATATAAGTATCAATAAAGTCGTTAAATTTTTATTTCAGCCAGAGGCTGATCCGCCTTTGGCGGGAGTGATTATTATTCATTTTATTATAATAAAGAAAATATTATGTTATCAAATATTTTAGATAGAATCTCTTTTTGGGCACTGTTTTTAGTGGTCGTTTTATTACCGGTTTTCTTTTTACCTTTTACTCAAATACCTATAGAAACGTCGAAAGGCTTGCTTTTAGTCATGGGTTTAGCCATTGCAATAATCTTTTGGATAGCAGCAAGGTTCTCAGATGGCAGGATTAGTATGCCAAAGTCATGGCTTCTTCTTTCCGGTTTAGGTATTACTTTAGTGTTTCTTGTATCAGCTTTGCTTTCTTCTTCTCCGAAAGTATCTCTTTTTGGTACTATGCTTGACGTTGGTACTTTTTATTTTATGCTTGGTGCTTTTCTTTTAATGCTCGCTTCTTCAATGATCTTGAAAGACATAAAGAAAGCAAAAACTGTTTTTTGGGGGGTTATAATATCCTCTGCTGTACTTTTTGTATTTCAAGCCTTTCGTCTTTTCTTACCCAATTTATTATCACTAGGAGTTTTAGGGGACAAGACAGACAACATTTTGGGTTCTTGGAATGCATTTGGACTTTTTGCTGGATTTTCTACAGTTATGTCTCTCTTCATGATTGAATTTTTTTCAATTTCAAAATTGCTTAAATGGCTTTTAGGAATCTTGATAGTAGTTTCTATCGCATTATCTGTTGCGGTCAATCTTCCTCTCGTTTGGGAACTTCTTGGAATCTTCGCTCTGATTATTTTTGTTTATAAAATTTCTTTTTCTTTTGGTAAAAAACAAGAAGGAGAAGAGGGGAAGCACTTTCCAGCTTTTTCTTTTGCCGTAGTCATGATTTCACTTCTATTTTTTATGTCTGGTCAATATATCGGAGGAATTTTGCCAAACAGTCTAGGTCTATCTAATGTTGAAGTTAGGCCTTCTTTCTCTGCCACAATGTCAGTCACAGGGAGAGCTTTGACGAAAGATCCAATTTTAGGAATGGGTCCAAATAAGTTTAGCGAAGTTTGGGCAATGTATAAACCACAAGTTATCAATTCCACTCAGTTTTGGGATACTTCCTTCAATTCTGGCTCTGGTTTGTTGCCAACTTTTGCTTCCACCACTGGAGTTTTAGGTATTCTTGCTTGGCTTATTTTCCTTGTTCTATTTATGTCTGCTGGCTTGAAAGCCTTGTTTTCTAGTATTAGAAATAATATGAATTGGGAAATAGTAGTATTTTTTGTGGCATCGTTTTATCTATTTGTTTCTACTTTCTTTTATTCTACGGGTGGAGTCATCTTTCTACTAGCTTTTGCTTTCACTGGAATATTTATCGGATTGTCTTCTGCTAGTCGCTCTAATGGCGAGATTTCATTTTCCTTTTTAGATGATCCCAGAAAAAGTTTCTTCTCCATCCTCGTTCTTGTGATATTGATGATTATTTCTGCAGCTACTGGGTTTAAATATATGGAGAAGTTAGCTTCTGTTTCATATTTTGGGAATACACTTTCCGCCACAACTATTCAATCTGCAGAAAATGCTATAAGCAAAGCTATTTTACTACATGAAAACGATTTGTATTTACGTACTTATTCACAGGTCTATCTTACTAAGATTAATAATATAGTTTCTAAGGGTTCTTCTTCTTTATCAGATGCCGACAAAGCTGATTTGCAATCCAGTTTTGATCAAGCAGTAAATGGTGCGCAAATGGCAATAGCATACGATAACACAAATTATTTGAACTATAGTTCTTTAGGAGCTGTCTATAATACTGTAGGATTGCTAGGGGTAAAAGATGCTTATAGTAAAGCAGTTGAAGCTTATAAGAAAGCGTCAGAACTCAATCCTTTAAATCCAGGAATTAAACTCGACACTGCACGTGCATTTTTTGCTGACGGAAAAACAAAAGACGCTAGAGATTTTGCAAAAGAAGCTCTAGCTTTGAAGCCTGATTATATAGAAGCTTTGGTTTCTTTGTCTCAGATAGAAAAGAGTGATGGTAATGATACTTTAGCTTCTTCTTACGCAGGAGAAGCTTTGTCTCTTGCTCCAGACAACAAAGATTTAATTCAATATGTAAATTCTTTGAAAAATGGAACATCAGGATCTCCTTCTTCAACAACCAATTCTAAAACAAAACAGTAATAATAAAATTAGGTTCTGGGTACTAGGTTTTAGGAAAATTACTAGAAACTAGTCACTAGAAACTAGAAACTAATTACATGCAGAGAATCTTGAAAATTTTCAGTAAGGAATATGGAAACATAAATCAAGCGGCACTTCTTCTTGGTTCTTTTACTTTGCTTTCTCAAATTTTAGCTCTTTTCCGTGACAGAAATATTGCTCATTTTATTGGTCCTTCACCTGAGCTAGATGCTTACTATGCCGCTTTTCGTGTTCCAGATTTAATTTTTATTTCTATTGCTTCTCTTGCTTCAATCACTGTCATTATTCCTTTCATTGTAGAAAAAATGAATGGAGAGAAAGTCACAGATGCTGCACGAAAATTGTTGAACGATATTTTTACCGTTTTCTTTGCGACTATGGTGGTCGTTGCCACTATAGCTTTCTTTTTACTTCCTAATCTAACATCTTTCATTGCTCCAGGTTTTTCTCCCATCATGCAAGCTAAAGTGATTATGCTTTCTAGGATAATGTTACTTTCGCCCATCTTAATGGGTCTCTCAAGTTTATTTGGGACGGTTACTCAACTTTTCCGTAAGTTTTTTATTTATTCTTTAAGTCCTATTTTTTACAATCTTGGTATTATTACAGGAGTAGTCTTCTTATACCCAATCTTTGGAATCAATGGTTTAGTCTATGGTGTTATCTTCGGAGCTTTTATGCATTTTCTGGTGCAACTTATCGCGAGTTTCCATTGTGGTTTTACGCCTAAATTTTCCAGTGCTATCAATTTTAAAGAAATTAAACGCATTGCGCTCATTTCTTTTCCCAGAACACTTGGGCTTGCTTTCAATAGTATTGCTCTCTTATCTATAATTGCTCTTGCTTCGTATTTACCAAGTGGTTCAATTTCTATTTTCAATTTTGCTTTTAATCTTCAAACAGTGCCACTCAATATTATCGGTATCTCATATGCCATAGCTGCTTTTCCAACCTTAGTAAAATCTTTTTCTTATGAAAAGAAAGATGAATTTAAAAAACATTTGAAATTAACCGCTCGACAAATAATATTTTGGTCCTTGCCTGTAACTTTTCTTTTTGTCGTTCTTCGTGCACAGATTGTCCGAGTTTTGCTTGGGTCTGGGTCTTTTTCTTGGAATGATACACGTCTCGCTGCTGCAGCCTTTGCAATATTTTCTGTCTCTATTCTTGCTCAAGGTATGACGGCCCTATTATCTCGTGTCTATTATGCAGCGGGGGATACAAAACGTCCGTTAACCGTTAATTTATTTTGTTCAGTTTTAATTATAATTTTGTCTTTCATTTTTATGCGTATCTTTGAGAGCGTAGCAGGTGTGCGTTACTTTATTGAATCTTTATTAAAAGTTGAAGATATTCCTGGTACAGAAATGTTAATGTTGCCACTTGCGTACTCTGTCGGAACTTTTTTGAATTTCCTTTTGCATTGGTATTTTGTTCGAAGAGATTTTATGAAGAACGAACCTTTCATTTCTGTAACATTTTTCCAAAGTCTCGGAGCTTCGTTTTTTATCGGAGTTGTTTCTTATATAGGTCTAAATATTTTTTCACCAATCTTCGGTACAGTCACAGGTTGGGGAATATTCTTGCAAGGATTTATTTCTGGGATTTTAGGTATTTGTGCAGGCATTTTAGTTTTGTATCTTTTGAAGAGCGAAGAATTAAAAGATTTGACAGAAACTCTAAAAACAAGATTCTGGCGTGCCAAAGTTCTTGTTGCTCCTCAAGAAGAGCTTTAATTTTTTGAAAGCAAATCTTTTAAATTATAAGTTTTTGGAGTATGTTTTTTACGTGAAAGGGCAGAGTAATTTCTTCTTGAGTTACTAGTTGGTTTTTCCATATTTTTTATTTTTTCTACTAGGCTGTGGATATCTTCCATTTTATAGACTCGGTAATTGTTCATTGGGTGTCTGTAAGCTGTTAGTTTGCCACTTTCATCCCAGTTACGAAGAGTGAGTTTTGACACTCCTAATATCTCTGCAGCTTCTTTAATTTGAATAAATTCGTCGCTCATAGATATTAGTATACATTAATAAACATTACTAAGCAATAATAGAAGTGTTATTTTTATACCTTTATATTAAAAGGCTTTTTTATTTTGTTATATTTTTTTGTTATTTTTTTATTTTTATTGCATTTTTAAGTCTCTTTTCTTAGTCTTTAGTTTTAGTTAGGTTTTTATCGTCTAATTTTTTATTTTTTAGTAGGCCAGTTTCTTGAATTTGTTGCTTTTCCCAATTTATAAATTCTCATAGTATTTAAGAGATTTTTTCTATTGTTTATGGGTTTTTAATTGTTTATAATTAAAATATAAATTATTAATTAATAAAAAAAGAGAATATAAAAATGAAAAATATAACAAAGCAGATAAATAAAATAAAAAAAATACAGCTAATTGCTTTCATTTTAATTTTTTCTTTTTTATATAATCCTAATTTTGCAAAAGCGGACACTACACCTCCTATAGCTTCTGCTCCAACTTCAACACCTCAAACACTAGAAGGCAATCAGACTTCAACTTCTACGATTCAAACAAACAAAGCTGGAAATATTTATCTAGTAAAAAAT
>JAKALG010000132.1 GCA_021813235.1 bacterium | reverse complement strand
ATGGGAGTAAAACTAACATGAAAAAAATATTATTATTCCTTATTATATTAGTAAATGTTGTTTATTCTCAGACTATTAGTTGGACAACTATTAGCGCACGAATGCATGACAGCACGGCGACAACATTAAGAATCAGTAAAAATTTATCTGATTTAGCGAATACTGCTACTGCCAGAATCAATTTAGGTGTTTATTCAACTGGTGCAGTAGATTCATTTTTGGGTACTAAACTTGATACTACTAAGGCAACAGCTTTACTCCGTTCTCAATGGTCAACTGCTTACAATAGAAGTATATCGGTAGCAAATGATTCAACTAATTGGAATACTGCTTACACCGATAGAATGAAATGGGATGGTGGCTCAACCGGATTAGTTGCGGCTACTGGAAGAACATCTTTGGGGCTTGGCACAATGGCTCTTGCTGATTCTATTTTGTTTAAGAGTTGGATTACCTCTACTTATGCACCGTTAATTTCACCAAGTTTTACTACGCCAAGTTTGGGGAATGCAGTTGCGGGAACTCTCAATGGAATAATAATCGACACAACTTCTAATCTCCCAAGAAGTTTGAGAATAGGTATTGGCATATTAAATAATACCATTACGGCTGGTAATGATAATATATTGATTGGAAGGGATTTTGCTCAAGGTGCAACTTATCTATATCATTCAGCCATTATAACTTGGCAGGGACTTCAAAATTTAAAATATGGCGATTATGTTATTGGCATAGGCGAACAAGTGGGACATGCGGCGGATACTGTTGTGCGTTCAACTATGGTCGGTCCCAAAAGTTTATTGTTGGCTAATTATATTGGCAATACAGCAACGCTGGGAAATTACACATTATATAATATTGGATATTCGTATGGTGTAACGGCAGTTGGGGCGATGGCGGGTTATAATACATCACTTGCTCTCAATAAACTTACTTATGGTGTTTTTTTAGGTGCGGGTTCATCTGCAATGGCTGATTCTTTAACAAATTTCAACGCTATTGGTTATGGAACCCAGGTGAATGCGTCTAATCAAGTTGTATTGGGCAATACGGCTATTACTCAAACACTTTTGAGGGGAGCGGTTGATATTGGTTTCAATGGAAGCCCATTGAGTAATCTTAAAATATGGACACAAAACGTAATTACTGATCATAGCGGGCGATCTGGACTGGGTATATTTACAGTCGATGCTTATGCGGCAAACAAGGGGGCGACTATTGATTTAGGCGGTTATGCCGATACCGTATCGGGGGTTGTAAATGTCTTTGCTTCAATTTCGGGTAGGAAAGAAAATCCAACATTGGGAGATGGTTCGGGCTATATGGAATTTGCTGTCAGCTATCCAGATCACTCTTTGCATAGAGCGGCAATTTTCAATTCTGCAAAGGAGTTTATCATAGGCGACAACACAGCTACGGATTTAGGCGCATATCTATTGCAGGTGAATGGCAACAGTATTATTACAGGGAATTCGGTTGTGCGAGGTACTTCAACTTTTGATTCAACGGCTTTATTTTCGCAACTAATTTCTGCAAAACAAATTGACCTTACCAATTATAATAATGGAAATATTTTTTCGGCAACATTTAGCGCAGGCAATCCTCTATTGCAAATGGGGATAGAACAATCCTCAGGAGATATATGGATTGGCGGGAATGCAACCCAACAAGCATCTACTAATAATCAGTTATATAGTAATTCGTCTTTCCGTCCTTCTCGTATTAAATTTAGTTATACGGGAACTCCACTACAATTACAAGTCGCCGATTTGGGAACTGCCGGAAATCAAATAACGTGGGTTAATGCTCTATCTTTCAGTGCAACTGGCGCAGCAACCTTCGCAAGTTCAGTAAGTGCAACAAGTGGAACATTTAGTAGCGCGCTGTGGGGGAAAACAACTCTAAAAGTAGGAACAAATGGGACGGCTTTAGATTCTATCAAAGTAAAGACTGGTGCGGTAGATTCATTAATCATTAATTATGGAACTGGACATTTCGCAATACCAAAACAGCCAGGCAATTCTTCAATGGAATATTACTGGTTATTATTAATTGGAATTTTGCCAATGATAAGAAGAATAAAAAGGGCATAATGTTAATCGCATTTCTAATATATTTTCTTGTAGGCACTCTTGACTGGCTAATTAAAGAGTATCAATGTTATCCGAACAAGCGAGTTGATACATTGTTCTGGAAAACGATTTGGGCAATAATTGTCTATGCTGTTGCGATAGCATTGATACTAATTTTCTCACAGTGGTACTGGCTACTGGCAATCTTAACAGAGGATATGGTTTATTACACTTGGAGAGCCGTAATATACAAGGAAAAGTTTTCTGATACGTTTTATCTACCGATTACAGTATTCGGAATAAGTTCATTCCCGATGAAAACGGTATTAAAGTTTTGGTTATTAACAATAGTCATTTCAATAACAATAGGAGCTTTATGAAAAAGTTATTTTTAGTAGTAATGATTTTATTTGCAGTTAATTTATTTGCACAAGAAAAACCTGATACGACTAAACAGAAGCAAGCATTAGAATTGCAAGCTCAACAGTTACAACAAGAATTACAACAGAAACTTATGCCTTATAAGGCACAAATATATGATGCTCAAGAATTAATCAAATCAAATGAAAAAGAAATGGCAAAAATTTTAGAAGATTATCAGAATAAATTTGCTGACCTTCAAAAGAAATTTGCTGCATTAAATCCACCGAAAGGAAAATAACATCTATCAATACTAAGGGGAATTATAATGGAAAAACGAGAAGAAAGTATGGAAGATATTGTTGCAGAAAAAGTAGCTAAAATGCTGGAAAAAAAATCACGACTTCATGCTTGGGTCTTGACTATCAGCACTATATTAACCATGCTTCTTATATTCTTGGGTGCTTATATTACTGTTACTAAAGAAGTGCAGGCTAATACGATTGAGCATACTGAATACGAGAATAGATTTCATAAGTTAGAAAAATCTATTGATGAAATACAACAACTCAAAAGGCAGACAACTGTTCTGAATGTTAATCTGCAAAAGCTGTTGGAGAAACAAGGCATCAAATTTAAAACTGAGGAAGATATTTTCCTCGATAAACAACTAATCAAATAGGAGTGGGTATGAATCCATTAGA
>JAKALG010000131.1 GCA_021813235.1 bacterium | reverse complement strand
AAAATAAACTTGTCATTTTAAGTTCTTATTCTGGAAATACAGAAGAAGTAATTAATGCTTACTTAGAGGCGAAAGAAAAAAACCTAGACATAGTTGTAGTTGTCGCTGGTGGTAAATTATTATCTCTAGCTAAGGAAAATAATACTCCGTATATAGAAATGCCAAATGTGAGGCTTCAACCTCGTATGGCTTTAGGCCTTTCTATTAAAGCACTCTTGAAAGTAATGGGTGAAGAAAGTGCATTAAAAGAAACAAGTGGCCTAGAAGCAACTTTAAATCCACTTGATTATGAGGAGGCTGGAAAAAGTTTCGCAAAGAAATTGAAAAATTATGTTCCTGTTATCTATGCTTCAAATCATAATTCCTCTTTGGCAGAAATTTGGAAAATAAAATTTAATGAAACAGGAAAAATCCCCGCTTTTCATAATGTCTTACCTGAATTAAATCACAATGAGATGACGGGTTTTGATGTGGTAGATTCAACCAAAGAATTAAGTAATAAATTCTATTTTATTATTTTGAAAGATATGGGAGACAATCCAAAAATTTTAAAAAGGATGCAAGTCTTGGAGAAATTATACAAAGATCGCAATTTAAAAGTTGAAACGATAGAAATAAAAAACGAAAATGTTTGGTATAAAATTTTCTCTTCCCTTCTCTTGGCCGACTGGACTGCCTATTATCTAGCCCTAGAATATGGTCTAGAACCAGAACAAGTCCCCATGGTAGAGGAATTCAAAAAACTAATTTTGGAATAAAAATATCTCTGCGGGCGTTCTCGAGCTAGAACCTTTTAGTTCCTTGCCCAGTAATGTTATTTCTAATAATTTTATTATACCAAAACGACGCGTCTCGAGCACCCTAGAAAGTGACAAAAGTGACATAAAATCAGATACAAAAGTTGCAGTTGATTGTCACTATTCTTTAAATTCTTTTAATTTGAAATCAACCTGATATATGTATATTTCACAACCAATTAGCATTTGGGATGCATAATAAAGTCTTTCATCATATCCTCCTGTAATAATTATTCCTTTTACTGTTTTTCCGTTTGTTTTATTTTCTTTAAGCCACCCCATATATCTAGCTAATTGACCTATAGTATCGTCACTTGTTTGATTTCTCTTTAATTCAATCACGATATATGTTCCATCTTTTTTGTCTTTTACTAAAATATCTATTGGGCCAACTCCAGTTGGGTATTGCTGGCTGAATTTTCCATCTTCTTCAATCAAATCATATTTTTTACCCAATTCAGTTTTTTCCCAGTTTTTGATTAAAAAATTTTCAAGTTCTTTTTCCATATAAAACAAAGTCTGATCCGAAGATTCATTTTCACCTATTATTTGAGATGGTTTTTCTTCACTTACGCTTGTAAACTCTTTTTCAGATTCAGTTTTCCAAAGAGATTGTACATTGATTGAATACAAAAATGTGCTTACTGTTCTTGGTGATCCATATATACTTAAAGACTTAAAACCTTTAATAATATCTTCATTTGATTTAACAATTTTTTCTCCAATTGAATCTTTTTCAAAAACTGTACGATTTTCAAATCCAAAATATTCAAGAACTTTCTTGCGATCGTTTAAGGATATAATGCTGAGATTAGAAGATGGGTCCCAGGCAAAAATCATATCATTGATTGCGTTGCCACTTGGTCCAGTTAAATTATTGCGATTTCCTTCATTTAATTTATATAGTTGATTAATTAACTTCTCTCTTTCATCCCCAGAGCTTTTAAATATTCTGTCTAGACATTCGTGTAATGGTTGTTTGTTTTTTAGTTCATTAAACATTCTTCTCCAAGCACCTTGAGCAATCATGGCTTTTGCCACTGCCTCACTCTCTTTTGTATTACCTCTACCGTTCCTATCTAATATCCTAATAATTTCATCAGTCTCTGTATCATTAAGCTCATCTTTGGAATGAGAGAAAATTTTATCTTGCCAAAAATTTCTAAATTTTAAGCTCTGTTCTGACCACAATGCATCCTTAGATTCCACATCATAATTTTTTAGAAATTCATTAAATAAATTTAAGATATTGTTTTCCATATTTTTATTATAACACAAAGAAACGAAGATGATTATATTACCTAATTTGGTAATTCATATACTTTTTCCAGTAAATTATGAGCTTGTTTTGTAAAGTCATCTAAAAGAAATTTTCCCCATGTATTCATCTCTTCTTGATTTTCCCATAAGACTAAAATCATGCAAAAAGAATGCATAAAACTATTTCTTTGTATTGCGACAACTTCCATATCAAAAATCAACTGATATTTGTCATTGGGATATTTTTCTAAATAAACTTTTTTTAATTTCCCAAAAGTTTTTGAATTAATTTGTTTATTTACTCCCTCTAAATAATCTTCTCTGTTTTCTATCTCTGATATCCCAGGTAAGTGAAGTTTAAGAAAAAACATCATTTCTATCATTTGATAGGTAATAAAAAGATCAGTAACTTGATCTTGATGCTTTTGTATAAAATCTCTTGCGTGTTCTATGTTAATCATTTTTAAATTTCTATCTATAAGTTCCAACATTTTTTATTAAACCTTTTGCCCAGGTTTACCCTATTATTCCTTAAATGTTTGCTTGGGTGAGAAAAAATCAGCAAATTCATGATTATTTATTCTAGGTTCTTTATTATTTATTTCCTCAATAAATTTACACATTCCAGAGGAAGGATTATGGAATAAGGACTCCTTTTCTTTTGATACCCAGTAGTCATTAAAGCCCACAAATCCCTTAACCGCGTCCTTTGGATCAAACAGACCCCAAAAAGTCTCAAGATCATCTAAACATAGAAACATTGGGGGTATCCCTTCTAAGTTTGTAAGATTTTTTGTTGCTATTTCTGAATTGCAGAAATTATCAAATTCATTAAATAAATCATGATTACCTAAAAAGTTTTCGGTAACGATAACTGGGATAATTTTTTTACCCTTACTTTTATTATCTTCAATGTATTGATTAAGCTTAATTAATTTTCCTTTATCATCTTTATTTCTTGCTCTAGGATCATCCTTACCTGTGTTGAACAAAATACGATAAGCGTCATCTAGAAAACCATCAGCCGTTGGGTTATACAAAGAAGACAGTCTATAATATTCCGTAGTAAATTCCATAACGAAGATGCAATCATCGGTTTCGATTACGGCG
>JAKALG010000011.1 GCA_021813235.1 bacterium | reverse complement strand
CCAATAATCAAACCAATAAAAAAATTCAAAATAATTTTTAAAAACATAATTTATATATCTTTTACTACCTCTTTTATTTTTAATGATTTAAATATTTTTTTACCTAAAATTTTTCTTAGGAAAGATATGGATTTATTTTTTCCTATTAACCAAACAAAACCTAAAACGACCAACACAGTACTCCCCGGTACTGGAAAGATATAAGAGATTAACCCCATTACTATGAAACTTATTCCTATTATTTTGTGAACGATGCTCAAATTTTTCATAAATCTTACAATTCATCATATCATATTCCCCCTCTCCTTATTAAGGAGAGGGGGCCAAGGGGTGAGGTGTAGGGGTTGTATTCTTAAATAATTTATATATAATTAAATTTATGTTAATACCCACAGTAATTGAAAAAAGCCAATTTGGCGAAAGAGCTTATGATATATATTCCCGTCTTTTACGAGAGAGAATAGTATTTTTGGCAGGTCCTATTGATGATAATGTAGCAAACATCGTCATCGCTCAACTTCTCTTTCTCGAATCGGAAGACTCAAAAAAAGATATTTATCTTTATATCAACTCCCCTGGCGGCTCTGTCACTTCCACTCTCGCAATTGTAGACACGATGAATCATGTTCGCCCAGACATTTCCACTTTTTGCGTAGGTATCGCGGCTTCTGGAGCTGCAATTATTTTATCTGCTGGTAAAAAAGGTAAAAGATTTATTTTACCTAATGCAGAAATAATGATTCACCAACCTTTAGGTGGTGTAGAAGGCCAAGCAACGGATATTGCTATTACTGCAAAACACATTTTGAAAACGAGAGATAATTTAAATAAAATTTTAGCAAAAAATACTGGCAAACCTCTTACCCAAATAGAAAAAGACGTAGAGAGAGATTTCTTTATGGATGCAGAAGAAGCTAAAAAATACGGAATCATTGATGAAATAGTCACAAAATCTAAAACTCCTGTCGCTAAGTCTTAAATTTTTACTCAATTAGGCAAAATTTTAGCCCTACCAAGTGGTAGAGCTATTTATTAAAGATTAAAAACTGCGTTTGAAGACCCCATTTCGCACTCTTTTTTTAGCAGAATACGAATAGTTTATGTTTCCAGCTTTTCTTCCACCTCTGGGAACAAAAAACGAATCTTTTTTGGGATCAAAATCTCCTTTTTTATAAACTATTTTAACTTTTTTTTCTTTATTTTGAGGGTCTATGTAAAGATCCTCATTACTTTTTTGCTGTGGAATTTTAACAACTTTTTCCGTAAATTTTTTGGTAACAATTTTTTGTTTACCCACAAAAACCTCCAATAATGTATTTTATACAATTGAGCCTTTTTTATAGCTCGTCTTTTATTATTATCTCACACTTTGCAGAAAAATGCAAATTATAGACAAATTACATTTAATTTGTTATATTATATACGTTGACTTTTAAAAATTATTTTCACTTGGTTTATAGAAATATCCCATATATGTTGTTGCAAGATAAAATCTTAGATAAAAACTTTCACATCTTTTGCATAAAGGCAAAACTACAAGTATAGTGGTTTGTTTTTATAAGCCGACACAAGGCTTATGAGTACATTAATAGTAATCTTAATCGGAGTCGGAGTACTCCTTTTAGGCATTGGAATCGGATATTATCTCCGAGTGGTTGTCGCATTAGGAAAAAGAAAATCTATAGAAATAGATATCAAGCAAATGTTGGTCGGCGCTAAAGAAGAAGCGCAAAAGATTACAGACGAGGCTAAAAACAAAGCAGAAAAGAAACTTGCTGAGTTAAAAGAAGAGGAAAAGAAACACGAACAAGAATTTAAGGAAACAGAAAAGAGACTTATCAAAAAAGATGAGTTTTTGGATGTTCGACAAGTCGAAATAAATAAGGAGGCAGAGAATATCAAATTAAAAGTTGAAGAAATAAAGAAAATTCAGGAAAGAGTGGCGGGATTAGAGACAGAAAAAATGACTGAACTTGAAAGAGTCGCAAAATTATCAGTAGAAGAAGCAAAAGAAGAGCTGATGAGAGATATTGAAAAGAAATATGAGGAAGATATCTTAATCAGAATCCAAAAACTTGAAAATAGTAATGAGGAAAAGCTAGACCGAAGGGCAAAAGATATTTTGGCCACTTCTATTCAACGCCTCGCTTCAAGTACCGCTTCCGAACTTATGACCACGATAGTCAGTATTCCAAACAACGAAATTAAAGGTAAGGTCATTGGTAAAGAAGGCCGAAATATAAGGGCTTTTGAACGAGCTTCTGGCGTTGAGCTCATTGTGGACGATACTCCGGGCTCCATCATCATCTCCTCTTTCGACCCTATTAGGCGCCAAGTCGCTCGTCTTGCACTTGAAAATTTGATTTTAGACGGACGCATACAGCCAGCCAAGATTGAAGAGTTGGTAGAAAAAGCGAAAGAAGAAATAAATAAAATAATTAAAGAAAAAGGAGAACAAGCAGTCTACGAATGTGGAATATTCAACTTTGACCCACGCATCGTCGCCATCATCGGACGATTATATTTCCGTACAAGTTATGGACAAAACGTTCTTCAACATTCCATTGAGATGGCACACATTGCAGGAATGATTGCAGAAGAACTTGGAGCAGATGTCGCAATAGCAAAAGCTGGTGCACTTGTTCATGACATAGGAAAAGCTCTCGACCACGAAGTCCAAGGCACACATATTGAAATAGGTATGAGAATCTTGCAGAAATTCGGAGCAGACGAACGTATCATCACTGCTATGAAGTCTCATCATGAAGATCATCCTTATGAAACTATTGAATCCGTCATCGTGCAGACAGCCGATGCAATCTCTGGAGGACGCCCAGGAGCACGTCGTGACTCAGTAGAAAATTATTTGAAGAGGTTGCAAGAGCTTGAAGCCCTAGTAAATGGCTTTACTGGCGTTGAAAAATCATATGCCTTACAAGCCGGGCGTGAAATACGCATATTTGTTACGCCAGAAAAAGTTTCAGATGCTGAAGCGAAGATAATGGCGCATGATATTGCAGTAAAAATAGAACAAGAACTAAAATATCCTGGTGAAATCAAGGTCACAATGATTCGCGAGACTAGAATTATTGAATACGCTAGATAGATCTTTGCAAAATATCAACTTTTTGTCGGTACGGAATTTTTGAAGCTTAAAAATTCCTGAAATTGACTCGTCGCCACTCGCCAAACCCCTTAAAAAGTTATATTTTGCAAAGATTATGACGGGCTTGCCTTAAAAAACCCTTGATATATAATATATGGGTAGTAAATATATAAGTAAATGGTCGAAACCATTATAAAAAATAACCTTAAAAACTATGAATAAACAAGCATTAGCTGAATGGGTACACGGTAAACTTGGTGGTACAAAAGTACAAGCTGAGGAAATCGTTGATGGATTGTTTGATGCTATCGTTTCCACCATGAAAAAAGGTGGCGAAGTATCAATAGCTGGTTTCGGAATCTTTTCCGTAAAAGGACGTGCTGCTAGAATGGCTCGTAATCCAAAAACTGGAGAACAAGTCAAAGTAGCTGCAAAGAAAGTTCCAAAATTTAGAGCTGCAAAGGCCCTAAAAGACGCTGTTTCATAATTCTTCTCTACTCTGTAGAGAGGTCGCGCGACCTTTCCGCCTACGGCGGAAAAGAATTGACTCACAAAAAATCCCCTTCTGGGGGATTTTTTGATTTATTATTTTATTTCTTTTTGAATTTCCTTTAATTGTTTTTTAACTTTTTCATCTTTCTCTTTTTTTTGAAGTGATTCAATTTTTTGATCCAAAATAAGTTCAATCGATAATTTAATAGGAGCAAAATATTTTAAACATTCCTCTTCTGTTAGTTCGTGAACACCTTTACTTAATATAGAATATATTCCTTTCATTTCCAAAAGTTGAGTAGGTAAAAAATTTTCAAGAATTTCAACTTTCTCCATCATTCTCTTAGCTTTAAAATCAATGGCAGAAATTTTTAATTCTGCAGAGTGGTTGGTAAAAGTTTCAAAAATCAAATTCTCGAAAATTTTTCTAAGATAGACAAACGAACCAGCACCAGCTCCATGTGACACAAGCCCAATTGCTTTTTTCAAGTTTTTTAAATCTTCTTCTGGAAGCACTTTATCAAATTTTTTCCCAATTTCAGAAAATTGTAAATCTGCCATGGATGGATATTGACCAAACTTAGCTGCCAATTTATTGTCTTTAAAAATAAAAAACCTTAGTATGTCATTTGATTTTCTCTTACAGGTAAGGGTAACTAAGTAGTAACCAACAGTCCCATCATTCCACCATGTATCGACTTCTTTTAAACTTATACTATATGTAGTATCTGTACTGTTTTTTGCACTATATGCGTCTACGTCACCATGAAATAAATTCTCCACAGAATCGTCTAACGATATCCATTCATACAATGGCGTCTCAAAATAAAAATCGTGTTTAGTTATTGTTTTTTGTTCTTCGCTATCCTCTATTACCATAAAATAAATGATATCACTTTAATAAATTAGCAGCAAATATTAGGTCCTATAAGAATAATCCTCATATATTCATTTTTTAGTATTCTTTTCGAAATCTATTTGATAATCAGGAATGCCTAAGGCAAGGCCGTATTTGGTTGCTTCTTTATATTCTTCCCTATTTGCACGATTTATTTTAAATACTTTATCTCTATAGATAACATAATGAATATTCTCATTTTTAAAATCAGCATACCAACTATGTTTATGATTGCTATCCAATGATTTACTAACCTCTTCTGCTAGAGCTTCAGCCTTGTCAGGTGCTATCTCAACCTTGTGCAAAGTCCATTGTTTTACCCATGGAGTTTGATGTTTTTCGACTACTGGCGAAATTCTTGTTGAAATAATTTTCACATTATTTAACACTGATTTATTTTCAAGACTTTCTTCTATAATTGTTCCTATAAAAGTTTCCATATAATTAGTACTTCCTGACCACTGCTTTAAGGACTGCTACAACATTCAAGCTTTGAGTCGGGTAAATGGGTTTATAATTTTTATTAGCAGGTTCGAGCCAAACTTTATTCCCTTCTTTTCTAAAATATTTCATCGTAAACTCTCCATCAACTTCAGCAATAACAATTTGCATATCTTTGGCAGTATTTGCTTTCTCCACGAGCACCATGTCCCCTTTCTCTATATGCGCATCTATCATAGAGTCGCCATCAACTTCCAGCATATAGGTCAGTGGTTTATTTTTTATAAGAAAATCATCCAAGTCCACAGTATCCGTCAATTCTTCTTCCACATCAGCCGGCAATCCGGCAGTGACAAAGCCAAGCATAGGCACTTCTCCGAAAGATTTAGTTGGAATCAATCTTCCTAAATGGTCTTTTGCCACGAGCCCTGCTTCAATCAACTTTTTTACGACTTTGGATACAGCATTCTTGGATTTGAAACTAAAGAGTTCCATCATTTCAGAATATGTGGGCATTCTTTTATTTTTTCCGTAGAAATTTTCTAATTTTATTTGATGTGGGTTTCTCATACGAGTGATGTTTGTTTAAATTTTGAGCTTCCCGAGGGTCCCACTCCGAAGGAGAAGGGCGCAGGGACGAAAAATTTAAATAAACAGAACGAGGTTTAGAAAAAGGAAGCGATTCTGAAACTGGGAGAAGAAAAAAGTTTCTTAAAAAAAGATTGTCTATTATAAAAACGAATTTTCTTTAAAAGAAGTTTGTGGTCCCGAGCTTCCTTAATATACTCTTCCCCACGAAGAATTTTCATATCAATGATTCTGTTAATTCTTTGTATCTCCTTTTCAATTGTTTTTAAATATTGTTTTTGTGACATGATTTTGAATAGGCTTTAGGAAATTTAGGCTCTAGGCTTTAGCTTTTTTCTGCTAGTGCCTAAGGCCTAGTTGCCTAGTGCCTGTTATTTGTAATGTATATATCATAAGTGAACGCTCGTTCACTGTCAACAAGCAAAACTGTGGATAACTGGAGAAGGTCGGCCCTTCTCTTTTTCTACATAAAATACCTATATAAAATAAAGGTTTAAATACTTGACTTTTTACTTCAATTATGCTATACTGTATAATATAAAGTTCTTCAATAAAGTTGGTTGATGTTGTGAGCGCAGTCCCCTGTCTTCACACAATCAACCAACTAAAAATAAAAGGAAAAGAACAATGAAAAAGTTATTTCTTTATGTAGTAATTTACATCGCCGGATTATATGTAATATCGGCAATGGCAGGGATGGTTATAAATAATTACCCTGCGCTACCACAAAAATTCCAAGCTTTAAGAATCATCGTTTGGATTTCTGTCTCAATTATTATGGTGTTCTTTCCTATGATAATCGAGGACGAGAGAGAGTCATTAAGTACAAAATAATTTATAAGCGCGGAAAAATTTTCTCCGCGCTTTATTCGTTTCTATGCATTCACTTTCGGTCTATATTGTATTGCTTCAAGAATATGATTTGAATTTACATCGGGAGAATTTTCGAGGTCGGCGATGGTGCGAGCGATTTTGATGACACGATGATATGCGCGAGCAGAGAGAGCAAGGCGTTCTGCACTGTCATCTAAAAGATTTCTCACTTTCTCGTCCAACTTCACCATACTGGTCAAATCTTTCACATTCATTTCGCTATTCGTTTTTATATTCCTACCAACTTTCTCAAATCTTTTTTCTTGGATTCTGCGTGCACTTTCTACTCTCCTTTTTATACTTTCACTTTGCTCACTTTTATTTTTATCTCCTTCCTCTCCTAATTTTTTATAATCAACATTTCCGACAGAGACCCACAAATCTATGCGGTCCATTATCGGTCCCGACAATTTTCTTTTATATCTATCTAAATCCGATGGTCGACAAATACAAACTTTCTGTTTGTTGCCAGTATTTCCGCACGGACAAGGATTCATAGCGGCGACTAAAATAAAATTAGAAGGAAATTGAGCAGTTCCTTTCGAACGAGAAATAGAAACAATATTGTCTTCTAGTGGTTGTCGTAGTGACTCAATTACTCTTTTTTCAAACTCTGGAAATTCATCTAAAAAGAGCACACCTTTATGCGCCAAAGTCACTTCCCCTGGTTTCGGATAAGTTCCTCCTCCGATAATAGAGACATAAGAAGAAGTGTGATGCGGGGAACGGAAAGGTGGGAGAGAAACGAGTTCGCCTCGCGTCACTCCTGCCACAGAATGTATCCCTGTGATTTCCAATACATCTTCCAAACTCAAATCTGGAAGCAATTGTGAGAACGCTCTAGCGAGCATCGTCTTGCCTGTACCTGGTGGGCCATACATAGCGATGTTGTGTCCGCCAGCAGCCGCTATTTCCAAACCCCTTTTTGCACCTTCTTGCCCTTTAATATCAGAAAAATCTGAATTTCTTTTTTCTTTTTTATAGACAACTTCTGTTTTTGGTTGCACTTTGATTTTTTTATTTTTCTCAACTCCTTTTTCTTCGTTTATATGTTCCACAACCTCTTTCAATGTCTCTGCACCAAAAATTTTTATTCCATCTATAAGCGCCGCCTCAACTGCATTCTCTTTCGGAAGGTAAACTTCTTCATACCCTGCTCTTTTCGCTTCCATCACCAAAGGAAGAGCGCCCCTTATGCGTCGCAAGGTGCCGTCGAGCCCGAGCTCGCCTAGGAAAATCTTTTTTTCTGAATCAAATTGCAAATCATCCGCCGCTAAAAGATAGGAGAGAGCAATAGCAAGGTCAAAAAACGGCCCTTCTTTTTTAAGATCAGCCGGAGAAAGAGAAACAATTATTTTTTGATTTTTAGCTTTAGGAGATTTGAAGCCAGAATTTTTAATAGCAGAACTAACTCTGTCTTTTGATTCATTTACAGCAGAGTCTGGCAAGCCAACGACATTAAAAGTGTGCAATCCACGCGACAAATCAACTTCGATTGTGACGATAGTTCCCGAAAGGAGGTTTACTTGTGCCGAATAAACTCTTGCGAAACTCATGATTATTATAAATTAATGACAAAAGAAAAGTTTTTAAGGGGTTTCGAGCGCGACGGCGCGAGAATTTCAGGATTTTTTAAGCTTCAAAAAATCCGTACCGACAAAAATTTTTACTTTTGTCATTAATTTATGTTATTTTAATTACCCGTTTAAATGTTTCTTGCACGTCTTGGCCGCAGGATTGGCTTCCATACGATCCATCTCAATATCTTTTTTACAAACTTCACATTTACCGAAAGATTCCCTGCCTATTCCTTTTATTGAACTCAAAATACTTTTTAGTCTTGCTTCTAAAGTCTTTATCATTGTGCTTCTAGCTTCAAAATCTTCAAATCTATCAGCCATATCATTTTGATCTGATTCTCTTGAATTTAATTCCTCGGGAACAGCCTCCCATTCATTTGTTTCTGGATTTAATTTTCCAATATCACGAATCTGCTCAAGCAAAACATCCCTCTCTCCTTCCAGTTTTTCTTTTATTTTCTTTTTATCTAACATCTTTAAAGCCTAGCACTTTCATTTTAAAATGCAACTCTAAAAACCGAAGGAACGAACTTTTTGTCGGTACGGATTTTTTGAAGCTTAAAAAAGTCCTGACGTTGGCTCGCCGTCGGAGGCCTTACCTCTTAAAAAGTTGTTCCTTCGGTTTTTTATCTCTATTTTTTAATTTGACTAGAATTGATACGAAGAATTACTTCGTTGGTAGCTAGTTCAGAATTAGTGATGACTATAGAATTATCGTTGATAAAGACATACATCAAAACGATTCCACCATTATTATCTCTCAATATTCTGGCATTTTTGTTGGAGACAATACCATCTTCAAAACTTTTTGTAAATAAATAATTTGTGTCTGGAGAAAGAGTCACTCCAAAAAGCCCAGCTAAATCATAAAGCATTTTACTTTCCCAAGTACGCATCACAGGGAAAATATCTGTGAAAGATTTTACTTTTAACAACATAAATGGGTCACCGATATTTGGAGAAACAGAGCTTAAACCACTTTTAAAGGCGCCAAGCAAAAAACTGTCGCCCATGAGAGCAAGCCCTTCCGTCGTCAAATTGCCTTTGATAAGGTCATTAAATCTTTTGAGCCCTATAACTTTCTGCCCTTCTGTTAAATAAATTCCTTCCACTCCACCAACTTTCACTTTAGTGTTGCTGGTTTCGCTTGAAATAAGTTCCTCTATTTTTTCTTTATTTAATCCATCAACTTCTTTGAAAGTAGTGTCATCCGTAAAAATTATAGAAGCAGCAACTGGTGCGACAGGAACAGTATTTACTTTGTCGTCAGAAGAAAACCAAAGATAAGCTAAAAGAGCTAGGGCGATAGCGACAAGTACAACACTTATAATCATAAATAATTCATTTTTTTTCGATTCTGGAGATAACTTTATCTTTTCAGCCTCATATTTTTCTTCTTCGTGAATTATTTTTTTTATTATTCCTCCCTGCCCACCTTCAATAGCTTTCGCCATGTCTCTGGTATAAGTTTCTACATTTTTATTTTTTAATTGATTTTCGTTTTCCATTTCATTACAAAATTTAGTATACTTCCTGATTATAGCACCTCTCACAATAAATAATCTCCGGTCTATCTGGGGAATAACTAGTCTCAAATTCACTTGGACATCCGATGTCCAAGTGTGCGTGTTTTGGGTTTTTGCACATACAATGTCTATGCCAGAGTTTTAAAGGATTTCTTTGTTTTAGTCTATTATAGTGTCTACAGTTGGGACAGAGGTGAGGAATGGGTAAATTCATTCGTTTATAGAAGGATAGTTCATCTGGTATGATTTTAAAGGCTTCTGTACATTGTTCATTGCATTTACCTTTATGTTCACATTCTATGACTTTGTTAATTATTGAATCTTCTACTTCTTTGATATTGTTAGGAATATCTTCTGTTTTAATATCTATTGTATAGTTTCTTTCTTCTTTCTCTTTCCAACTATATCCTTCCTTTAGGGCTTCTTCCTTAGTTAATGGGAAGTATTCTTGTGCTATGGTTTCATTATAGGAGAATGGACTTAATTCACTTGGAAAGAACTCTCCATATTTATATATTCTTCCTTTTTTATCTATATAGGGCATATCGTTCATATGTTGGATGATTTTGGGAACCATTTCTTCATATTCTTCCTTAGTGTATTGTTTGTTGAGGATGCAGTATTGCTTAGAGCGGAGACCAATGCAGGCGAAGAGGTCGTGAGAAGATATACATAAAAATGAATATTGAATGTCATTTGAACCTTTATTTGTAATACCAAAAAACGATTTTGATCCTTGGAATGAGGGAGCGACTCCTTCATAAGAGGACTCTGTTCGTACTCCACCAAACATATCCATAGTATCTTTATTGCCATCAGAACGTACTGCATATTTGATGTCTTGAGAATTATTTACATTAAAAGAATAAAAAACATTTTTTGAATTTTCTATGTTGTTTCCAGAACAATTCACACTATTAATCGTTTGAATATATTTATGGATAGCTTTGTTTTCCCTTATTTTTTTGAACTCCTTTAGTAATTTCTGTAACACAGAATAATCTTTTATTTCTAATTTAGATATTTTCGACTCATATTCTTCTTTAGTGTATTGAATATTTTCAAAAACATATTTTTTGTTACGTAAATTTGAAGACAAAAAACAATTTTGACAATTTACACAATCAAATAGAAAACCAGAATCAATACAGTTGCTAGATTCTTGAAGAAAAATACTATTATAGTTATTGACTGAATCTATGTTCTCATAACACCAAATTAATTTATTAGAATAAAGAGAGTCGAGAGTATTTTGACTTTTATCCAAAGCATATGAATAAGAAACATCTTCGCAATTCAAAATTGAAGAAGAAAGATAACAATTCTTATTTTCCGTTGAGTAGTTTATATAATCAGAATTTACATTATTAAATTTCCAAAGTTGGGTTAATGGAGCTCTTTTAAGCAAATTAAGCCATTGTTCGAAAAAGGAAATATTAAAATCATAAGGAGAAGCATAACTCAATGCATCCCAGCCATCTCCCCACCAACATTTATCACAAAAAACCACAAAATTATTTTTTGAGTCATACATTGAGATAATACTTTTCTTACACAAAGCACAGACAGATTTATACAAAACACGTTCATTTCTCCATAATATTCTCCTTTGCATTCGGCATTCTGGACAAAACGTCGGAGGAGGAACTTTTATTTTTTCATAAAATTTAAAATCCTCCGGCTCTATAGTAAATTTACCTTTACAATTTTGACATATTCTACTTTCAGAAATATCATTCATAACTTTTTTGTCCCGATGCTTTGCATCGAGGATCCTCGATTTTTATAAAATCGGGACAATTTTGACAGGTTTTAGTTTGAACTTCCATATTTTTTGGCTCCTCAAAGCCTGGCTTTTGGGCTCTTTTTAAAGCCAGGCTTTTCTCCGCCAAGTTTAAGGTTTCTTGAAGAAATTTGGGTCGGCTTCTTTGATAGACAAGCTGATTTTCCCTCTCTCCTCGTCTATTTTTATAACCTTCACCGGCACGATGGTGCCTTCTCTTATTATATCGCTAACTCTCTCCACGCGAAATGGTGCCATTTCGGAAATGTGGACCATGCCGTCTGTGAAAGGATTGAGGCGAACGAATACTCCGAAATCTGCAAGTTTCACAACTTCACCTTTTAATATTTCCCCGACTTTAAATTCATGTGTCATCTCTTCTATAATTTTCTTGGCTATTTCAGCTGTGCCATCTTTCCCCGTTAGATATACTGTGCCGTCATCTTCAATAGTTATTTCTGCTCCACTTCTTTCTTTAATATCTTTAATGGTTTTTCCTCCCCCGCCGATAACCATACCGATTTTATCTGGATTGATTTTTATAATCAAAATCTTCGGTGCGTTTTTGGAAATTTCTGCTCGAGGTTTTGGAATTTCTTTTTCAATTTTTTCTATAATAGCAACACGTGCTTTTTTAGATTGGAGCATTGCTTCACCTAATATTTTTATCGGCACTCCTTCCACTTTCACATCAAGTTGAATAGCTGTCACACCTTCTCTGGTGCCTGCAACTTTAAAATCCATATCTCCATGATGATCTTCTGGGCCTTGAATGTCAGTTAAAATTTTATATTTCTTATCATCTTCATACATGAGACCCATGGCAATACCTGCGACAGGAGCTTTGATAGGTACTCCTCCATCCATAAGTGCCAAGATAGATGCACAGATAGAAGCTTGTGAAGTAGAACCATTTGAAGCCATTGATTCAGAAACGATACGCATAGTGTACGGAAATTCTTCTACACTAGGCAATACCATAGCGAGTGCTTTTTCTGCTAAAGCTCCGTGACCTATTTCTCGACGATTGGTATTCCCCACACGGCCAACTTCACCGGAAGAATATGGTGGGAAGTTGTAATGATGCATAAATCTTTTTTCTTCTTTTGCTTCCATGCCGTCAACGAGTAATTTTTCTTCTGGACCACCGAGAGTGAGCACAGAGAGTACGTGTGTTCCTCCGCGATAAAATATTCCTGTACCATGGAGTATTGAAGAGAGTCCTCCAGCTTGCGCATAAAGGTCACGAAGTTCATCCATTTTTCTGCCATCAGCACGTTTATCATTCTCAATTGCTTTCTTGTGTAACATTTCATTCTCTGTATCGTCAAAAAGATTATCTTCTGGCGCAAAATCCTCTCTGTCAGGATAAGCGTCTTTCACCATTTTATTCCAAACACTATGGAGCTCATCTATTTTCTTTTTGCCTACTCCAGCAAAGAGCGCTTCTTCCATTTTTGGTAAAATATTTTCATTAAATAATTTTACTGATTCCGGAGAAACGACATCTTTTTCTATCACTCTTTTTGCAATGCCGATTTCTGACACGATTTTCTTTTGGAAATTTTCTAGTTTTGTTATTTCTTCGCTTGCTTTTTTGAAAGCCTCTTCTAGCTCTTCTTCTTTCACTTCATGAGCGGCAGCTTCTATCATATTTATATTTCCATCTTTCCCGCAGATAGTTAAATCATATTTGTATTTGCTATCGTCTAGACGTAATGCTTGTTTCGGGTTTACCGTCAAAACATCACTATCATATTTACCGATGCGTACAGCTCCGACAGGTCCTGCCCAAGGAATATTGGATACAGCTAAAGCGAGAGAAGCAGCATTCACTGCGAGAATGGTTGGATCTTCTTCGTCGAGCGACAAAACAGTGACGATTATTTGCACGGCATGTCTCATTGATTGATCAAAAAGCGGACGAAGAGTTCTATCTATTACTCGGCAAGCGAGAATTGCGTCTTCAGATGGCTTGCCTTCTCGATGCATAAATCTAGAACCTAAAATCTTCCCTGCAGCATAAAATTTTTCTATGTAATCAACGGTCAAATTGAAAAAGCCTAGCCCTTCTTGTTTGTCGTGAGACATACAAGCAGTTGCTAAAACAATAGTTTCGCCATATTTTAAAATAACAGAGCCATGTGCTTGTTCTGTTAAATCTGAGAAAACAGCGGTTAATGTTTTACCACCAATTTCTACACTATATTCTTTCTTGTTCATATAATTGTATTACCCACCAAAGGCGGGCGAGGTTCTTCTTCAGAATAAAGTATTGTCCACGATATCGTGAGACACTATCTCTATCTAAAGACGAACCTGATTAACTAATAATTACCTCATTCCTATTAAATATTTCTTTGGATTCAAAGAAAGATCTATAAAATCATCCACGGCATCACGAAGTTTGCCGGAAGTTGATTTACCAAATGAGATAGCTTCTACTTGTGTGCCCATATTCTGAATATATTCCACCATCGGCACGTAATCTCCATCACCAGCAACGAGGACGAGAGCATCTAATTTTGATGCGAATTTAATTGCATCCACAGCAAGACCGACATCCCAATCACCTTTCTTGAATCCTCCATAATATACCTGCAAGTCTTTCGTCTTTGTTTCAATTCCCAATTTTTCAAGAGCTTCAAAGAAATTTTTCTCTTCACCTGTCTCTGAAGTGATGACATAAGCGACAGCACGAACGAGCTTTCTACCTGCGACAGCTTCTTTCAAAACTGCTCCGAAATTTACTCGTGCTTTGTATAAGTTGCGAGCCGAATGATATAGATTTTGTGTATCAATAAAAACCCCAACTCTTTGTTCTTTATTTTTTATAACAGTCATTGAATTCAATTATCAATTACGAATGATCAATTACGAGTTTAATAAATGCATTTTTAATTCGTAATTCGTAATTCTAAATTATTAATTGCTTATACTAAATCCATCTTTTTCATAAGAGCGTTGTAACGAGTTTTATCTTTTCGCTCTAAATATTTCAAATGAGTACGTCTATCGGCAACCATTTTGATGAGTCCACGACGAGAAGTATTATCCTTTTTATGTTTCTTTAAATGTTTAGCTAATTCATTTATTTTGGTAGACAAAACGGCTACTTGCACTTCTGTAGAGCCTGTATCCTTGTCATGAATTTGGTTTTTCTTTATAACTGTCTGCTTTTTCTTTGTAGTTAACATTTTTATACATTAGCATAAACATGAAGAATTTGCAAGCCCAAATAGTCGTGTCGCACAATATTTGATATAATGAGTTTCATGGCTTCTCTTAAACAATTGAAAACTCAATTCCTAGAATATGTAGAAATAGAAAAAGGACGTTCTCTCAATACTGTCAGAAATTATGACCATTACCTTTCGCGTTTTTTAGATTTTACAAAAAATGACAACCCAGGAAATATAAATGATGCGATGGTCCGAGAGTTTCGCCTCTGGCTCAACCGTCAATCTACTGGAAACAATAGTAAAGAAACTTTATCCAAAAAAACTCAAAATTATTATTTGATAGCCTTGCGCGCATTTCTAAAATACCTCGCCCGACAAGAAATAAAAAC
>JAKALG010000010.1 GCA_021813235.1 bacterium | reverse complement strand
TGAGAAGATGGTTGAAAATTAAGCGGAATAGCAGTTGTTCCCTGAGCAATTTCCGATAATTGATTTCCTTGTTCATCGTGATAGGTTATTGTTCCATCTGGATGTTTATAAGAATAAATTGCTATTCCGGTGGGAGTTTTTCCGATCTCTTGTCCTAAAGTACCTCCTAATATATCAAATCCTTCTTTTCCTTGTCTCGCCGCGATCTTTTGATATTCGCTTAAGGTCGGCTTAGATATTGTTTTTCCAGTATATCCTGGTTGTCTAGAAATATCATAAGCCCGTTGCCAATCTTGCATACTTTGATAACCTCCAAATTGAGAGCTTGGCTGAATTGATTGCTGATTTTGCTGTTGGCTCATTTGATTTTTAGCCTCATCTAAAGTAGTTCTTGCTTTATTTATGGCATCTTCTGCTTGAGTGGTGTCTATAACTGGATTAAAATTTACTGGTTGACCCGCACTTCCATAAGACACTCCTTGACTTGATGTATATGGTATAGCCATAATTTTATTATTGTATTAATTCTCCTATAGTTTGCATACAATTTATTGATTCACCAGTATTTACTGAAGTATTCATTCTCATAATTAACATTTTATCAGTTGTACTATCTTGAGATAGAATATTAAACTTTGCTACATTTGGGTATGATGCTACTCCACTAGAAAGAAAAGATAATTTTTGAGAATTAGTCGCTCCATTTGCGGATAAAATAACGTCAAAATATCCTCCATTTGTTTGACCACTTGTAGCATTAACAGAAATAGTTGTAGATGCAGTTCCATATCCTATATCAAAATTTGTTTGGTCTGTTCCCATTGATGTAGTGGAAGCAACAGAGACTCTAACTCTAACTGCATTATTTGTACTTAATGAACCTCCAGGAACATTTAGGGCAAACACCGTACTTGTAGCAGTTGAATTTAATGTAACACAAGTAGTTGTATTTTGAACTAATAATTTTCTGTTATATCCTGCCCAAGTAAGATTTCCAGAACCATCGTTTTGAAGTGTAGTTGAAGTAGCACCTTGAGTTGAAGGAGTATTATAAGAAACATTGTTTAAAATTAAAGGATTGGAAGCAGTTGAAGAAGCGTTTAAATTTTTAATTAAAATATTTCCTGTAAAATTATTATTTCCTGTAAAATTATAACTTTCCGTTGTGTCTAAGAAATTACCATCAATCTTTCCAGAATTATCGGTTACAACTACTTTTAATGGAGCGGTAGCCGAATTATAGGTTGATGTTGCATTAGAAGCTGGGATAACCAATGTTGCACCAGTTGAACCAGTTGGAGTAGATGAAGCAGTTTCAACATCGGTAGCGATTTCTACTATACCTTTTACAGCAGTTGTAGCGTCTGGTGAACCAGAGATAGCAATATCGTCAACATATTTCTTGGAAGCTAATTCATTATCAAGAGTTGGTGCTAAATATGAATCTAATCTTGGTATTGTTGTAGATGCAAATGTCCAAATTCCAGATATAGATTCATCTGTTTTATTTTTAGCAAATTCACTATAAAAAGCAGCGGTGTTAGACAATACAAAAGTAGATGCACCAGCATGACTCATAGCTAATGTAGTTGAAGCTGCAAATGGATAATAAAATGATAATCCACGAGAAACTCCAGTTAAAACAGCTGTTCCATTTACATTTTGTGTAACCCCAGTAAAAGGAATTTGTTCTTCTTTAGATGTTCCTGGTTCAAGAGTTCCATATTCTACAGAAGAATTAAGATTGCTCATTGTAATTGGAGTTCCGTCTGGATAGGCAAAAGAAGAAATTGTAATAGAGCTTGCTGAAGAAGTTATACCAGAACCAGCTAAAGTAAATCTTTGTGCTTGACCTGGATTAAATCCTGTACCCAATGGAGCACTTATAATTCCCACAGAAACTAATATTCCTACTATGAATTTTGATATTGAAGCTAATAAAGAATGCATTGTTGTATTTATTAATTATAACACATTTTTGATTTTTTTACGACTTTATTTCATTATTCTGACTTGATGCCATCTTAGCGTCTACACCAAAAGCCAATAATTGCCAGAAATAATCAATTTCATTAGTTTGAAATACTGGCTGCCATTCATAGAAATCTAATGGTGCTACTGTAAAAATATGTCTGAATTTAGGTGTATCTGTAGGAGAATCAGTTATAGAACCTATTGGATTAGAACCTATTGGATTTTTACCTATTGAGCCATCGGTTACAGTATATACTAAGAATTTAGAGTCATTTCCAGTGATATTGAATGTTTTTATCGATGTAAAACCTCCAAAATCATATTTAGCAGCTAATTCTACTGTCGTATTAGGCTGAATTCCTCCCTCTACAAATAATTCTGTAAATTGTTTCTTCCAAGACCTTTCTCCATAATTCATATAAGAAAATGCAGCGATAGCATTAATGGGATTTCCATTATCATTATATGGAGTTGATGGAGTTCTTGGGTCTATTAAGTAAAGCCTATAGGTTTCAGGAGATTGAGATGAGTGTCCATATAATTCTCCGTCTATAATAGAAAATCTTGAAATAGGAAGAATCTGTGGAGCTTCCCACCATCCTTTTGAAAAGTTATATACCAATACCTTTCCTTCAACTGGTAATGCAACTAATAAGAAATATTTATAATAAATACCAGAAGCATTAGAAAAATTATATCCAAAGAAATCATTCTTAATTGAATCCGTAATAGTTACAGCTTCTGGGTACATATAGTTCTCTTGAATTCTTCCTAAATCATCAATAGCTGGCTCATTAGTTATAAACATTACCGAATTTTTAACTTTAAATGTAGCGGCTTGAGAAAAAGCAGCTTGTCCAGGAGAATTTTTTAATGGCGTAATCAATAATGCCTCGGATGTATTATCTGAAGATAATTGAAATTTTATTGAATACCACCAGTCCCTACCAGCAGATATATAAGCCGTATCTTCTTGGTTTACTATAGATACTGGAGTTGAATCTAATGTAATTAAAGCACCCTCTCCTATTAATCGTGTTACCGAGAATGTAAAATCAGTATAACTATTTTGTTTTGAAATATATACCGAGTTATTTGTAAGTGAAGCTATATAAACCTGATTTTTAATAACTTCGATTAAATTATTTTTTAAAGCGGCTGGAATTCCAAAAGAAGATGAATTTGCATTATCTCTAACAGATTGAAATATTACATTTCCTACTGGAATAGTCTGAAGTGTCGGGTCTGGAGTTACGCCTGTTAAGGTAGTAGTTCCTTCTCCGCCTGTATAAGTATATTCAGTTCCATTTATATTAACTTTACGAGTTCCAGCACTTAAAAATCCTAAAGCACCCCAATTAGTAGTTCCTTGAAGTGTTATTGTATTAGCAGTACAAGAAGCAAATGTTGCTACACCACCAGACCATTCATGAATAGAAGTATCTCCATTAACATAAAGAAGTTTCTGTTTAAGTTCTGTAGTGTCCCAAAAGACGGCAAAATTTGCATTAGTTTGTTCTTCAGTTAATCCAGTAACTAAGTCTATCCAATAAACCTGTCCATCTGTAAATGTATTTCCATTCCAAGATTCTGAATCTTGAGCAACAAATCTAAATTGTAATTTTCCATTAGCAGATTCAATTCTAAGATGTTGATTTACTCCATTATGCATCTTCCAATCAAAAGAAGAATTTACTCCACCAATATCTGTATTAGCTTGTCCGTCAAGAGAATAACCACCTCTAATAGCTATCTGACCAGAAGCCTGAGTGATTATATTTTGAGAACCAGAAACTAAATATCCAGGTGCTAAAGATGTTAAATCTTCCTTAGAACGATAACCATGAAATTCATTTACTATTACATGATTAACTTTATTGGAATTATTCTGAGTAACCTTTTTAGATGTAGGAAATGCGTTTTGAGTTGTAGCCATATTATTTTAACCGAAATAATTTCTTCCCAAAAATCTTGTCCAACGTCTTTCTGGAGTTTGATAATAAGTGCTTTGTGTTTTTTGAACTTCAGAAGGATATTGTTTAGTATATTTTTCTTTTGCTTTAGAGTAATTGTTTTCGTAAAAACTAATATCAAAGTTAGCATTCTGTGAATGTTGCTGATAAGCAGCTTCTCTTGCCAATATCCAAAGGAATAAGTTATAGCTATCAGTATCAAGATTTATAGTATCTTCCTCGTTGTCTGTAGTTTCTTTAAAATTACCACTTGAATCAGAGAATATAAATTTGGAGTAGTATTCAATATCGAATACCAGACCAATTCGGTCGTATAAGGCGTTGACTCTCATTGCAGTTTGAGCATTCCCATTTGTATTCAATGTAATCCTCACATAATTTATAAGATTTACAGAAGGAGAGCCAACTTGAGTTGTAGTGTTTAACCAGTCGAATCTGATTAAGTTCCATCCATTATTAAATGAATTTCCTTGATGTGTAGTAGAAGCTGAAATTGTCCAATAATCAGATGAAGATGAGCCAAATCTTAAATTGGCAGAACTTACATCCGTGGCTGTTGGCATAAATACCCACAAGAATAATGAAGATGTATTTTGATAATTAGTTAAATCAACTGCACTCATTGTTGAATTTTCAATGTATGGAGCTACAGAACCAGCTGAAACATCGAATCTTAAAGCACCAGCACCATCAGCAAAGTTAATTGTATCTTGCTGAAGATTTGTAGCACCAGAAGCACCAGTCCAAGTTCCATTTGAATTAACTGAATCTATAGCATTCATTTGAACGCTTGTACTTCTCATATTGACCTCAATCCTCAAACTTTTCTTACTTTGGTCAAATCTGACAGAACACATAGATTGCCTTGTAAATTCTTTATCTAAATCAAATTGCTGACCAAATCTTTGAACAAGTAAATCTTTTAATTGACGATTAACTTGAGGTCTTATATCTATAATTTTATTTCCTTTTAAATCAGACGGAGCAGAATAATCATAAACGCTATCATATATAATATCCGTCTGTTCTATTCTTTTTGTTTCTTGAGGGTCAATATCTAAAAGAAGTTGTCTTCCAGCACGATTAAATACCCCATTAATATTATTAATCTGGTTAAGAGTAACACCATGAAGCATGGCCTCTAACTCACCTTTTGCATCTTGTATTTTATAAGCCATTATTTCTTATTTGAAGTTAATGAATTAGACGACTTTAAACCAATTAAAATATCTAATTTGTCATTTATATTTTTATATTGTTCCTGTAATACGGCCACGTTCTTATCTGTATTTGCCTGTCCCTTAGATAAATCCATTATTTGAGCATTTACATCTTTAAATCCACTACTTACTAAACCAGAAGCCAAACCAATAACACCAAGTAAAACTCCTGCTGAAGAAATTATTGTAGTTATATTGATATTGGCTTTCTGATTTTCCATATTAGTATCTGCTTGGAATTCTTAATGCTATTTCAGCCCAAATTGTAGTGCTTCCGACAACACTCAAATTTACTCTGGTATATCGAGCTAACGCTGTAGGAATAGAACGATTTATTCTGGCAAAATTAGATGTAGTTGTAGCCAAACTTACACTTGCGGAATTACTGGCTGGAGCAAACCAATCAGAATTATTATTTGAATATTCGTAAGAATAAATAAGTGTATCAGCTGAAGTAGAAGCCATAGCTATTAAATCTAAATCAATAGCATCGGCTAATTGACTATTAAATGAAATTGAAGATGTGGCTGAGGCTGTCTGAATATAAGAAACTGTAGAAGTAGCTGGAGCTGTATCAATAGTAGTTACATAATAATTTCCACTATTTACATTTCCGAGCTTTCCACTCGAAATCATCTGATTCAATTGATTAGCACCAATAACGCAGAGTGAAGCTAATGCTATTAAACCAGCGATTATTTTTAATGTTAATGATTTAAGTATATTTTGCATATTTTTAATTATTAATTGAGCATCCTGTCAGATACTCGTCTTGCTCCCCATAAAGAGAGCAAGCGAATACCCGACTTAGTTACAAGAACCGTAGTTGAGTTTCAAACCTCCTATTGGAGATGTCGTGGTCGCAGCGGTAGCGTCAAATTCAATCTTTATAGCAGTAGCTGTAGATGTAGCGAAAGCATCGATACAAATAGCAGACTTACCAAGAGATAATCCGCTTGAAAGTGTAGTAGTAGCACTTACTCCCAAAGTGGAAGAAAGAGTTACAGCACCATAAATCTTAGCGGTAGAACTTGCAGATAAAGCACCAACAGAACTCACAGAAAGTCCATTAGAAACCTGACCAACAACTAAGTTGTCAATTTTTACTTGACCAGTTGTAGATGCAGTTGCAACGGACAAACTTCCAGTAGAAGAAATAGAACCGGTAAAAACACCAGAGCTATTAATTATAGATGTATTACCAACGGAAAATCCATTAGTAGTATCTAACTGAGTAAAGTGAGTAGTGCCAGCGGAATATTGAGCACCGAGCAAATTGGAACTGTGAATTGATAATCCAAGCAGTAAACCTAACACAGCACCAACTACCAATCCAATTATAATTTGTTTATTCATTGTGCTTAGTTAGTTAATTTAGGTTTACAAACCTGTAGAACCAACGATACCAGCCCAGTCGACAGCGTAGGCAGATTCCCTGAAGTTAGCCTGATAGAGATAGGAACGATTGTCGGAATATTCCCAAGACCTTAAAGCGGTCTGGATTCCCTGACGAATCAATCTCCTCAATCCGTGATTTCTGGCTAATACGAACCAAGCGGTATCAGAACCACCAGCGGAAGCACCGAGATACGGAGAGGTAAGTACGGTGATACCCATAGCAGAACGATAAACGTTGATAGCATTCTGACCAGAATCAGCAACTAATGCAGAATCAGTCAACTCAATAGCGAGTTTAAACAAGGCAGCTGGAACAACCAAGAGAGCAGGGGTGTTACCTCTGATAACTCCAGATTGGTCTTTCTGTTCCAACAAACTCTTGATAGCGGTAAACAAAGTACCAGAATCCAACGCACCAGTAACGAGGTTGGAAGCAGTTCCTCCACCGATTAAAGAGTGGGAAGCGGAAATCAAAGGAGAACCATCAGCGGTAAGAGTGGTAGTGAAAGCTCCTCTCAAAAGACCAAACTGATTGAAGTCCTGAGTAAGTCTGGCTTTGTCAGCGAAATCTCTGACGGTTTCAGCCCAGACATTGTGCATATTGTCATCAAACAGGTTCTTAGAGATGTTAATACCCTGAGCGAAGTCGGTAACCAAAGTTGTAAGTTTATTAGCAACTTTCGGAACAGACATCGGAACAGATGTAGTTTCACCAATTTTCGGGAAGAAGCCAGAACCTTTGTAGACTTCTTCAATGTAGGCAGCGTGGTCAGTTTCAATAGGTTTGAACAACTCAGCTGTCCTTGCAGTAGCCAATGACGGATATGGTTCTAGTTCATCAAATCTCTGATAAAACACAGAATCCAATTCTGTCTGGACTACAGCGAAGTTTTGAGCTTCTGTAAACATTGTAGTAAAGAATTTTTAACTATATTTCGATAATATAGCCAAGCATTTTTCATTACTTGTTAAGCCAAGTAAGAAGCACCATGTCTGATGCTGAAAGCAACCTTTCCAGGAGTTTCAACAACATTGATTAACTCAATTACGCAACCGCTGGTAGCACCATCAGTAGCGAGAATTGTGTAGCTTCCGCCAGTTAAGTCCATCAAGACTCTATCACCAACCAAAGCATTATATTCAGCCTGAGTGTCCCAAGAAGCAGCAACATTCGGTTTCATTAAGAAAACCTGACCAGGAACTAAGTCGATTACATCGACAAATCCATCGGCAGAAGCAGTTTCTGAGGAAGCCTTAGAGGCAGAAATACCAACCAAATAGTCGGTAGCGACAACTGGTTTATTTGTTGCCATAGCAGCAACATAGGCAGAACCTAAGCTCTTAGCTACTGGTTCGCCAGCATTGATAGAAGCACCAGAACCACCAGCTTGAACCTGATGTCTCCTGGCTTTACCTTCTCCCTGAAAGAGAATAATATCTCCGTTCATATTAATTAGTAATTATTTTTATACTAATTTGTATTCCATTATTAGTAAGACTGTCGAATACAGCGGAATACGAAGACTATTTTCGTGCCATCTTTTCTTCCAATTTCTTTATCATTTCTGGAGTCCATTTAATTCCTTTCTTATTTGTTAAGAAGGATTTCTGTTCTTCTGAAAGATAAACACTTGGTTTGGATTCAGCTTTATCCTGACTTCCGCCAGAAGCGGCTGTTCCAGAAATACCAGCACGATTTTTCAATGAAAGTTTCAGCTCTTTATTTTCTTCGATAACTTTTTTCAGAGTTTCTTCTTTTTGTCTTTGAAGTTCAGCCTCTTTAGATGTTAAGAATTCCTCCTTAATAATCTGTCTGAGTCTATCTTCTTCGGTAGCAACTTCTTCTGCAGTTGCTTTACCCTTAGCTTTCAAAAGACCAATTCTGTAATTATCTCTTTCTTTTCGAACTTTTTCAAGTTCTTCTTCTACAACGGAAAGAGCAGCACCGTTATCAATCTCTGTATTTGTGGAAGAGGATTGATTTTCTTCCTTCTCAGTAGCAGCATTCTGAGACTCGTCTTTAACTGCTTTTTTTACTTCGTCCATATTTTTATTAAACCGATTTGGACTGCCTCGGTCAGGCATATCCCCATTAATTAAATGCGGGGATATTTTTAGGGTTTCTCCAAATAGGAAACGCTTAGGATAAACTATCGGGAGTAGCCCTAAAAGCGTCCTCTCATTTCCTAAGCGTTATAAATATATTATAACACACTTTAGGACTTTTTTATAGTTAGTTGGTTGAGACGGTCGACAATTTGTCTCAATATATCTAAATTGTACAGCATTAATTTTCCAGAAATCATATCATCAAAATTTTGAGAATGGTCAAACATTTTCATTCTCGCATTTTTAACTACAGTTCCCTGAAAAAGTTTAAACAACTGGCTATTCTTAAAAAACTTAGCATCAGCAATAAGATTATTAATCTCATTTACTGAAGCGTATTGACCATTTATAACAATATTATTATTTGAATCAATGTAAATAATATCGTCAGCGTTTACGAGATTAAGAAGGTCTTTAGTTTTCTTATTCAGTTGTTTTATTTGCTGGTTTGTCATTAATTAAATCTTCTAATTTTCTATCTTGATTTTCTTTGGTAAGTCTAAAGTTTATTTCATTGATAGTTCCATTTAGAACTGTGAAAACATCTTTCAACTTATCATCTTTGAATTCTTCTAAGAGTAATTCATATCTCTTTGAATGCTCAGCGGACATATTTAATTTAAATCCGTCTTTGCAATCAGCTAATTTTAATTCTATAGCTTTAGCGGAAGAAACTTCCTGTAATTTATGACCCATAGTCTGAATTGTTATTATGGCATCAAATACAGAACCTACTTCCTTAGACAACATAGGAAGAATTACTTCCTTTATTCTCTTCTTTCTTTTTTCTTCCTCTTTTTGCCTTTCCAACTCCAGGAGTCTCAACTCCTCCTTTATTTTCTGAGTCTCCTCGTTCTGTGCTTGTTTTTTGTTCTTGAACATTTTGTTTTTGAATTAATTTACCTTCAACTTTCATTATTGCTAAATCAAATAAAACGTTTATATCGTTATCAATGCTGTCTACGAATTTCTGCAGTTTTTCAACTGTGATATTTTCTAAGTCAGACATTGTAAATCCGTCTTCTTTGACTACAGCACCATTTGGCCCAGAAACTGTATGTACTGAACCGCTTCTGTGGAATCCTAACTCATTGGCCAATTTTAATTTGGATTCAAAGTTAGTTTTAAACCATTTAGAATAGTCTAATAGCATATTATTGGTTAATTTTTATTAAAATCCTCATCCAATCTTCGTGGCTGAACAACTGGTGTGCGAATTTTCTGTCTCGACCTTTCAATATCTGTTTATCAAATTCTTGTGTTCCAAGTTTGGCTTCAATTTCTTTCATTAAAGCTCGTCTGCCTGGATTTGGAATCCATTCTTCGAGAATAGTTCCTTCATTAAAGCATCTCCAATAATAACCATCCATATCTTTATTGGCTGCTAACTCTTCATTAAATTTCTTCGGGTCTTCTTTGCCTTTCCAGAGTCCAAGCTCTTTTAATTTTCGGCAAAGTTCAATAGTTTCGTTCATTTATAATAATGGTTCAATAATTTCAACAATATCAAAGAGCTGTTCGACTTTATCAGGTTTGATAATGCCTTTTTTAACTAAATCTTTGGCTATTTTATAAGCCTTTTCTGTTTTCTTCTCAAGGGATTGAACTGTAACAGAGGCAGTCGGTGGAATTATAGGCGTGGAAACACCAAATCCACTTTTAGAAAGCTCTGCGTCCCTTAATTGTTTTAAGTTTTCTTCCATAAGCATTTTAATTATTTAGCGTTTCGACTTTTATATTTTTGGTATTTGTACCGCACCACTTGCTTTATTAACTGCATTTAAAGGAGATGCACCTCCTGGCTGTGCCATACCTTTTCCAATCATATTTAACGGATTATTTTGGTCTACTGACTGTTGTTTTTTTATGTACTTATCTGGGTCATGGTCTGCAACTGGAGATGAACCGATAAGGAAATCTTTAGTAAGTTTTTCCTGGTCAATAACTGGATTCTGAATACCTCTGTCATAAATCTCAAGTTTGAAAGCTCTTTCTGTTTCTTCAGCAAGAGGACTTTTAATATCTGGAGACATAGCTATTGAGAATTCTAGTTCTCTGAATAATTTAGGATTAACTCTAAACAACTGAGTATCACTATCTAATCCTCCCTGCATTTCAATAGTTTCAAAACTTAATTTCTTAGATTCTTCTTTGCTTATTGGTTCGCTCGGTAATGTTTCATCAAATTTAATTCTCTTATTTTTAGCTTTAGCCTGTTTATTTTTATTAGGAACTATAAATGCTTTATAAACCAATTTAGAATCTCCTTCTATATCGGTTACATCAGCGATAGTCATATATTGTAAAATGCTTCCAATCATCAAGTTTCCAATTTGTCTTACATAGCTGGAAACCATTGAAATAAATGGCCCAAATTGCATATTAGCTTCCTGTTGTCTGGCTGACATTTCAAAAGCAGAAAGTTTTCTTTGAGGTAGAACCAAAGACTGAGATGATTCATTAATCGATGTTTCCAATAACTGAAGCGTACTGAATCCTGCCTGAATATTCTTAGCAACATCCAATGGCTGAATACTTCCTTGATTCGGCTGACTTAAAGTAGTAGAAGAACCAGGAATAATTATGTTAGAAGGTAAAATTTCTCCAGTAGTATTAATTAATGGCGGGAATATTGATAAATAGCTCCCATCAATAATCATTGGATATAATGTATTGATAATCGAAGCATCCTGCTGAATCTTAAATGCCAAAGACTTATAATAAAAACAGTGTCCTTCATCAACCATTTCATAACCAAATGCGGCAAATGGATATTTTCCATCAAGTCTAGGATTTCTGCTTCCAGCAGAAGTCATCAATACTCCATTAGCCAAAATAAGTTTCAACTTCTTGTCTCTCCTATAATATTCAATGATTTCAACCATTTGCTGTCTCATCACGGAATCATAAACCTCATAGAATAACTGGTTGGCATCATTGTAAAGAACCTGCATGCCTGGTTTAACATACTGAAAATTATCAATATGTCCAAACATAGCTTTAGCGGTTTCATAGAAAACAACCTTCCTTCGGATGATATAAGGCTGTCTCTGAATATTGCTTTCGTAGAAGTCTGCAACGTATAACTGGTCGGCTGGAACAACTTCGGCTTTAAATCCAGAAAACTCTGGGTCTAATTTACCATCAATATCAAGAACCTCATTATACATCAATTCAACAATACTCACAGGACTCCAAGTCGCAGTTAGGGTTGCTTTTAATGATGTAAAAGAATAATCAATCTGGTCGCTTACATAATCAATTAAATCTCTCATAACCATAGCGGCTGATTCCTGATTTTCAGACTGATTGTTTCGTGCAAATACTTTTGGATAAATCGTTCTGGCTGTTATGTGAGAAACTATTGAATAGCATTTATTTCTGACAATAGGTCTCATAGCATTGGACTGCCAACCATGTACATAATCGCCAGGTGCTGGGTCTCCATTGTTAGGCTGATAAGAATTAAAACTCATCTGGTCAACCATGAGTCTGGATAATACGGACATATCATTAAATTCTCTTCTCGGTTTACGCATAACCACATCGGCAAGCGTGAAATCTTTTCTAATTTTGGCTATAGCGTCCTTTTCCTCATCTGTCGGGGTGTAGTTAGAAAGTTTTGGCTTTTCGTCTATTAAATTTTCTTCTCTTTTTTCCTCGGTATCTTTTGGTTTACGTTCCAGCACTCGAAGTTCATTTACTCCAGCTCTGGATTTTTTTGTTGTTAGTGTATAATCAATGTTAGACATAGTGAGAATTTAATACGTATATTAATTATAACATATTTCTGAAATTTTTGTTAGCCTGGTATGAATAGTTATCTGGTATAACCTGATTAACACGTTCCATTGTGTTTGTTTTGTATGAAAATTTATCTGGATAATTAATCATGGCTTTTTCAAGCGATGTTCTGTTGTATTCAAACCACATACGCATCAATAGGCAATCTGAATCATCTGGACTCCTTCCGATTTTTTCTTTAACTTCCTCCTTAGGCATGATTTTTTTCTTTCCTTCGTTGTCCATATCTTTAGCCTTTATCTGCTCCAACTCTTCTGTGATTTTTTCCTTCACTAACGGGTCAGATATATCAATAGCAAGCTCATGATTGTTCACTTTATCCGCCAATTTATAAGCACATTGAGTTTTCATGTTCTGAAAGTTCTCTGGTCTTCCTGTCTTAGAGTCTAAAAATGGCGTACTGTTGGCGTGAAAGCCTTTTACACCTCGCACTATATCAATCACACCACCGCCTATTCCGTCCTCATCCACTAAAATATGGCTGTATGGTATGCGTTCAAGCATAGCCTCTTCCTTAACCTTATTTGCAACTTCATCAACTCCCTTTTTTGATAGCTCAATTCGCTTATAGAGTTTATAGCCTTTCCATTCATGGATAATTGTCTTATCCTGTCCCATTCGTGCCACATCTACAATCATAAATTTATCCTCTCTGTCCGCAACTGTGTTTGTGAATAAGTCTAAAATGCTGTCATAGTTCATTAAAACATTATCCTCTGTGTCGTATTCCCAATTACCAAACATCAACCTCTCTTTAGTAGCCTTGTCTCTTATCTGAGCCAACTGTTTGCCGTATTCATCCGCTGTAAACTTGTTATCCTGATATAGACTCTGAATAAATTTAATATTCTTAGGCAATAATCCGTTTCTGAATGGCTTATAGAATTCTGTATAAGTCCAATTCTTTTTTGGGTTTCCTGTGATTAGTATTGTTGGCTTTATTCCCAACTCCTTATTCATATGCCTGCCAATACGGGACTTTAAAACATCATAGGCCAAAAAATTAATCTCGCCTGCTTCCTCAATCGCTCCATCTGTGTATTCCAATGAGCCAAATCTTTCATACATAGGGTCTGATGGATTGAGCTTCAAATCTAATAAATCAATCCTGCTTCCATTTTCAAATTCTATATAGTTATATTGTCCGTTTAATTTCCATAGCGTATCGGGTATCTTATGAAAAGCACAAACCTTATTCCAGGTCAAAAATGTTGATTGCATTAATCGTTTTAATTCTTCTCTGCCAATAAATGACTTGTATCCTGGAAAACGTATTGCATTTACAAGTCTGCTCTCACATATAAACCAGCTCTTGCCTCCACCTGCTCCGCCTCCTAAAAACACCGTATCTATTTTAGGGTCTTTTAAAGCCTCATAAGCATGATGTTGTTTTAATGTTGGGCGAAGTGTAATGTCTGCCATTATTTAAAATAATTATTTCTCAACGCAATAAAACTCGGCAAAAATGATTGAAACTTAGGGTCTGAGTCTTCAATCTCGCCTCTTCCTGTCATTTCATACCATTCAATAATCTCTTTATCTGTTGCGGTTTTACGATATTCCTCGCTCCCGACTTCAATGCCATTAATAAAAATAGGCTTACTTATTTTAACTGTGTCCGTTTGCTTGTCCGATGTTGCTCCCGCTAATTCTGTTTTACTCCCGCTAATTTCATTATTGCTCCCGCTATCTCTGTAATTATTACGGCATTTATCACTGCAAAACTTGGCTGTCTTTCTCTTGGCTTCAAACTCACTATTGCATTTAATGCATTTCATAAGCGTTTTATATTTAATTATTCTTTAGGTACAATATAATTTATCTCGTTTATTCTTATAGGCTCACCATCTTTTCCGCTTAATTCTACGGTCTGCGTTGCTTTACCGATTGCCCTATCGTTTAACTCTTTTATAGCATGAATATCGCCTTGTAAAGCCTTAGTTATTAAGACAGGAGAGACGAATTTAAGGGCTTCTGTTAAGGCTTGTTTATATTCTTCTATTAAGAGTTTTCGGCTTTTCTTTTCAATCTTTTGTTGTTCGGTTTCTTTTGGTCTGCCTTTTCCAACTCCAAATCTATTTCCTTTATCAAATACTATTTTTCCTTCACTATTTATTCTTCTTCCCTCCAAATTCAATTCTGCTTTAACTTCGCTTTTAATCGTTTTAGTTTCATTTAAAACTGGATTATCATTTAATATAACTTTATCTTCCATAATATATCTATTATAACATAGAATTAACTCTTAGTATAGGTATTCATAATCCTTTTTTATCTTTTTCGGGGGGTTTTTGGTATTTTTTTTCGGGGCGTTTCAATTAAAAAACCACCCTTTTACGGATGGTCTTTTGTATTATTTTTCTTTTACTCGCGGCCTTTGTAGCATTTCTCGAGAGTTTCTAATAATCAA
>JAKALG010000130.1 GCA_021813235.1 bacterium | reverse complement strand
CCATCAGTAGGAGACATTGGAAGGTGGTTTAATGGAAGAATGGAAGAGGTAGCATTGTTCTCTCGCGCTCTTACTCCTGGTCAGATTTCACAATATTATGAGTGGGCTACAAGAATTAAGAAAAATTGGATAAATAGGTGGTTCATTAAGACCCCAATAACGACATTTATTAAGGTAGCTTCCGCATCTGTTTCAAATTCCGTATCCCGTCTTGCAACAGTTGCAAGAATACAAACCATGATAAGGAATGCGTTATCGTTCGGACTCGTTGATTCGATAAATCAGAAAACTGATACGAATTCTATTTCAAATATCTATGGTGGTTCAGGAACTGATGAGGAGAAGGCGCAATCATTCATTGCTCATGGGAAAAGCATAGTATCGGTTACCCTAAAGCCGAATAAGACTGGTTTACCATCAGACAATATCGTGGTTAGTATTGTGTCGTCCCGTGACGGTACTCCACTTGGTTCCGTTTCCGTAGCCGCAAGCGCAATGGTAACTGGAACTCCATATACGTTTACATTCTCTTCTCCCATAGCAGTAACTCCAGGTTCAACTTACTATGTTCAGATAACACGCAGTGGGGCACGGGACACTTCAAACTTTATTGCATTCTATATCTCGTACCAAAAAAACCCATATCTTGAGGGTTCGTTGTGGAATAAGAATAGCGGAGTGTGGACGAACGATACCATTAGTGATTTTTATTTCTCTATTGCTTTTGATACCTCAACTTACTTTACTGCCGTTAGGTCAAGGATAACACCGAGAGCTATTTCCGCTTCAGTTTCTAATGCAGTCTCTCGGCTTGCTACATCAGTTCGTCTTCTTACTCTTAAAAGAAACCCATTAGCAAGTACATCGAATGCTGCGTCAAGACTTGCTATATCGTCGAGATTTGTCAGATACGCGAAGTCGGTTTCATCAACCGTTTCAAACGCGGCTTCCCGTTTTGCTATAGCAAATAGGGTTAAAATTTCCGTAAGGAGCATTTCTTCATCAGTTTCCAATGCAGTATCCCGATTTGCAACTGTTGCAAGAAGTTTCGTATATAATAGGGTCGCATCAGTGAGTGTATCAAACTCCGTATCACGTCTTGCAACTGCTTTAAGAAAACTTACATCCATAAGGGTATCATTAGCGTCTGTGTCAAATGCAGCATCCCGATTGGCAACTGTAAAGAAATTCCAGAATCTAAAACGCTCATCAATTGCGAATGTTTCCAATGCCGCATCTAGGTTTGCAACAATATTGGTAAGATTAAACGGACACCTTGTTTTATGGAATAAGAGGGTAAAGGGTGTAGCATCGTGGGTTAAGAGGACTCTTGGAACTTCTATATGGACAAAACGCGGTGGTGGGTCGGCAACGTGGACTAAAAGAACAAAGTCATGAACTATCAAGAACTTGAGGATTTGGCTCAGAGCAATTCAGATAGGCTTGATGCCGTTGAACAAGCACAACAAGATTCGATAGGAGGACTTAGTTTTCCCCTAGACCCTTATGCAGCCCAAATGCTTGATGATGAAACTCAGTCGTTCCTATCGAACAGGGCTGGTACGGCTACATTGGTTGCTGGAACTGTTGTAGTATCGAATGTGAATGTTGGTGCATCTTCGATTATCTTGCTTTCGAGAAATGTTGCCGGAGGTACATTAGGTAACCTTAGTATATCAGCACAGTCGGCGGGAAGTTTTACTATACTGTCATCTTCGGCTACTGAGACGAGCACGGTTAATTATCTCATTATTTAATGGTATAATATAGTATGAGCGAAAAAGATGGAATCATATTCAAATTCATCCAGGACAGGTTCGATGCGATGGAGAAAAAGTTCGAGCTTCTTGATGCGAAGATTGTTGAGCAGGGGAAGTCTGTCCTGTCTATTGAGAAGAAGGTGAATTATGCGTATGCATTCACTGCTGGAGCAGCCGCAATCATAACACTGATTTTCAATATAGCACGCTCATGGTTATCAGCTAAAAAGTTCTAACATGCAATTAAACGACACGGTAAACCTTATTGGTCTGAAGCAGGAGATTTATGCTCTTGCTGGAATCAATTCAAGCTCTTTTAACCAGAGCGACCTTAATCGTATTATCAATAAATACTATAAACAGGCACAATCTGCTATACGAGCATTGAGTGAAGACTTCTTTGGTGATATTGAAACAACAGACCTTGTTCTTAATACGGGTGGAACATATCCGAACGAGTATCCACTCCCGAACGATTATGAGAAAGTAATCGCGATTCGTGTTGCATTCAATCCAGCAGTACCATCTGCACCGACAGAAACTGAGTTCGTACAGCTTGACATAGTTCCCCAGTCGGCAATGACTACCCCTTCTTCGTCTATTGATAATCCTACGGCTGTCATATTCGACAACTCATTCTTCCTGTACCCGATTCCAGATGCAACAACGATGACACTTCCTGTTACAAAAGGAGTTAGGGCATATGTTATTTATAGACAACCAGATTTGTCTGCAGATTCAGATACCCCGAATATCTTTTCTGATTATCACGATGTTATTACATGGGGTGCGCTTCAGGATATTGCAACTATGCTTGGAAACTCATCGCTCTATAACAGGGCAGTCATGAACTTCAATAAGAGAATGGCAGAAATGAAAGAATATGCTTCTTCGAGGGTTCCAATTCTTGATTCCTCTGTCTTGGGACAGCCGACTGGAGGTTGGGATTATCCGTTCGGTAACGACCAAATGTCATAATGTCTTCAATTAAAACAAACAAAACAAAAGACGGGGTTGAGTTCGAGGTAGTCATCGATGACTTTTCGGTCATGACACCTTCCCAAGTGAGGTTCTCTGCAAAGACACCCCATTACCTCATTGCTGGTGTAGACCCTGGATATTTTCTCAATATAGACCCAACTGGGGCAAGCACCCCAACACAACAATTTGCAAAATCACCATTGGTAAGTGGGACATCATTGGCTAGTGTGAAAACTTCTCTTGATGTAAACGCAACGTATGTTCAGCCGAATACGCAGTGGCTTTCTATGATTCCTGGAGGCATAGGAACTGGGTATTCAGATGGAGCATATTTTCTGAGCAATAACGCGCATCTCTACCAGAGGAACTATGGTCTTAGCACTTTCTCAGACTGGGGAGTTCCTACTCCGTGGACTGGCTTAAATCCAACAAGAGGGGGCATGGATATATTCGCCGGAAGCCTCGTTATTGTAAATAATGCTTCGGGAAGCCCCGTAAGGAGAATCCTTTCAACGGGAGTTGAGTCTACTCTATCAACACTTTATGCAAATGCAATCGACGTGAAGCGATTCCTCAATTATTG
>JAKALG010000129.1 GCA_021813235.1 bacterium | reverse complement strand
GAAAAAGTAATTTCTGAGTTGTACGTATACACACCAGGTAACAACAAAGTCTTTAGTGTAGATAGCCTAACCCAATTGGTGGTAGAACTTGAACATATTGCCACAATTCAGTTATACTGAAAAGAAGAGAACCGTCCAACAGCGAGTTTGAGCGCGACAAATGGGACAAGCCCATTTGCGGCTCAACTCAATGTTGGGCGGCAAATTGACGGGCATGTAGAAAGGAGTTATGTATGGACAAAAATCTGATCGCCAGAACTTCCATAAGCATCAACGCTCTCAGCGAGAAAGTCTGGAATGCGCTGGTGAACCCTGAAGCCATCAAGCAATATATGTTTGGTACCAATGTTGTTTCGGACTGGCACGAAGGGAGTCCGATTGTCTGGAAAGGAGAGTGGCAGGGTAAATCGTACGAGGACAAAGGCGTGGTTCTTCAGTTTAAGCCCGGACGAACAATCCGATACAGTCATTTCAGCCCACTTTCCGGACTTGCTGATAAACCGGAAAACTATCACACTGTAACGATCGAGTTGTCAGCCGATGGAAATCAAACCCATGTCTCGCTAGCCCAAGACAATAATGCGACCGAAGAAGAGCGCGCTCATTCCGAAATGAACTGGGGGATGATGCTCGCTGCTTTGAAGAAGTTCTTGGAACAATAGATTTGCCATGCGCGAAGGCTTCAAGCCATACACCTGCGCCGCCCAATTATAGTTATGTGTAAAAAATAATACAAATATCCGTCAAAAATGAATATAATAATCCTGCGATGGGCCAGCTAACATTCCTCGAAAAAAAAGATAAAAAACTGCTTAATTTAAAAGAAGCCAGTGAATGGGCGTCTCAATATCTGAGCCGTAATGTTACCATTTCAAACATTTCCTATCTGGTTCAATATGGAAGAATAAACAAATATGGCAACAACGGCAACCCGCTGTTGAATGCCGAAGAATTGAAAGATTATTATGACTCGCTTAACAAAGAAAAGCGGTTAAAAAAAATATTGGGCAATGACCTTAATTGGCATTTGTCTTTTGTAGAATACACAGAAGCAGAAAGGACAAAACATGTTCATAGATTGCATCCCTACAAAGGAAAGTTTATACCTCAGTTGGTAGAATATTTTCTTGATTCTCATATAGATGAATTTAAAAAAGAGGTTTATTTTCACGAAGGCGATATAGTATTAGACCCTTTTTGTGGAAGCGGGACGACTTTAGTACAAGCAAATGAATTGGGCATGCACGCCATTGGAATAGATATTTCTTCCTTCAATACTATGATTACCAATATCAAAGTAGAGAAGCATAATCTGCTTTTAATTGCAGAAGCAATACATAAACTAACATCACGCCTAAAGACTTTCCAGAAGACCAGAAGTAATATTGCTTTTGAAGAACATCTGCTATCAGAACTTGCGAAATTCAACTTGAAACATTTTCCATCTCCAGAATATAAGAAAAAAGTTTCAAAAGGTGAAATCAATGAGGATAAATACGCCAATGGAAAAGAAAAGGAATTTCTGGATATCTACTATGCATTAGTAGAAAAATATCAAATCAAAATTAGGCAGGATGAAAATGATACTTTTCTGGATAAATGGTTTTTGTCGCCTGCAAGAGAAGAAATTGATTTTTTATTTAAAGAATTAAAAACTATAGACAATAAAGATGTAAAGAGAGTTTTATCTGTCATCTTAAGCAGAACCGTTCGTTCTTGTAGAGCAACTACACATGCTGATTTAGCTACCTTAAAAGAGCCTGTTACTACTACATATTATTGTAAAAAACACGGAAAAATCTGCAAGCCAATTTTTTCGATTAGCGGTTGGTGGCAGACCTACACTGTAGATACCTTGAATAGGTTTAAAGATTTTGGCAAATTAAGCACTGAGACTCTGCAACTCTGTTTGACAGGAGATAGCAGAACCATTGATATTTTTGAAGAGACTAAGAAGTTAAATCCAGACTTTGCAGAAGTATTATCAAGGCAAAAGATAAGAGGAATTTTTTCAAGTCCGCCTTATGTTGGTCTTATTGATTATCATGAGCAGCATGCTTATGCATATGAGATATTTGGATTTGAACGAAAAGACGACTTGGAAATAGGGCCTTTAGTCAAAGGGCAGGGAAAAGAGGCGAGAGATTCCTACACTCAGGGCATAGCAGAAGTTTTAAAAAATTGTAAAAGGTATCTTCAGTCTGATTATGATATTTTCTTGGTAGCTAATGATAAATTTAATCTGTATCCAAAGATTGCGGAGCTATCCGATATGAAAATTGTTAATCAATTTAGACGGCCTGTTCTTAACAGAGTAGAAAAAGATAGAGACACCGCTTATGCGGAAACAATTTTTCACTTAAAGGAAATATAAAATGGCTCTTACAAGAGAACAAATAAAAAGAGTTGAAAATACTATCAAGGAGAGTCTGAGAAATAAATTCCAATCGTACAAACCAGAGACAAATAATATGCCGTTCCATTATCGTCTCCTTGGTCAGGATAGAATGGCACTATTTTCTTTCATTCATTCATTGAATACTACTTTCGGCACTTCAATTTTTGAACCTGTAGCTGAAACGCTCGCAAGCTTAAACTTTTCTGTTGCACAAAAACAATTTGTCGTAGGAGATACAATAAGTGAACAGGCACAGACAGAAATTCAACGCATCATGAATGAACTGACTATTGTGAATGGCCCTAATAAAACGGAAGAAATCGCAAGGATAAGGAACGTATGCAATAAAGGCACGATGAATAAATTGAAAACTGTAAAAGTAGATTTATTTGTTAAAGGCAAGGACGGAACTATTCATTTATTCGATTTAAAAACGGCCAAGCCCAATATCAGCAATTTTAAGGATTTTAAGAGGACATTATTGGAATGGGCGGCAATCTATTTATCGGGTCATCCGACTGCAAATGTATATTCTTATATTGCTATTCCATACAATCCTTATGAACCAAAGCCCTATGAAAGATGGACACTAAAAGGAATGCTGGATTTGGATAATGAATTAAAAGTTGCAGAGGAATTTTGGAACTTCCTCGGAGGGAAAGGAGCATATCCAGAATTATTGGATTGCTTTGAGAGAGCAGGCATAGAATTGAGACCTGAGATAGACAAGTATTTTTCAAAATTCAAATAGAAGAATACACATAACCAATCGTTCAAGCGGATGCGGATAAAGCCCCGCCCCGCTTAACTCAGGCGTTAGCTGACTTGTGCGATTGCTTGGCGATCACAGCTGGTTCAGGTTGGGCACAACAATCCAGTAACCGGTATGCCTTTTCGACACAGCCGTAGAGTTCAAGGACACAAGATGAGGAGACAGACA
>JAKALG010000128.1 GCA_021813235.1 bacterium | reverse complement strand
AAATTCCAGCGTGAGCAATGTTATATTTTTCTTCTTCTAGCGCATTTAAATATTGCACTTCATTCGTAATCTTTCCATTCTTTACTTTCATGTAAGGAGTTTCAATAATTCCAAAATCATTTATTTTGGCGTAAGTGGAAAGGTGTAAGATGAGTCCGATGTTTGGACCTTCAGGAGTATGAATAGGACAAACTCTCCCATAGTGAGAAGGATGCACATCTCGAACTTCGAGTCCTGCACGTTCACGAGTGAGTCCTCCCGGACCAAGTGCTGAAAGCAAACGAGAGTGTTCCATTTCAGCCAAGACATTTTCCTGACTCATAAATTGTGAAAGCTGGTTAGTGGTAAAAAATTCTTTAATACGAGCTTGCAGTGGCCTCTGATTGATGATGTGAATAGGAAGTGCAGTGTCGACATCAATAATAGACATTCTATCTTGAATGTTTCTCTTGATTTGCATCATACCGGTACGAATCTTTTGCTGAAGCATTTCTCCGACGAATCGTACACGTCTTTGTCCCAAGTGGTCTATATCGTCAGATTTTGCTCCGACTGTGTTGTTCAAAACAATAATATTTTCAATGACTGTCATTAAATCTTCTTTAGAAATAGTTCGACGAGCGAGTTCTGTCTCATCTAGTCCTTTAGCGAAACGCTGATTAAATCTATATCGTCCGACAGGAGAAAGGTCATATCTTTCAGGGGTAAATAGAGAATTGATGAATTCTTTGGCATTTTCTGCTGTGGCCATATCTCCGTCTCTTAAACGTTTGTATATCTCAATATATGCGTCATTTAAGGTTTTAGCGACATCCTTGGCAAGACATGCCTCTATCGCTTCTTTGCAATTTGGGGTTTTATCAAATGCTTTGAGTATAGATTCGTTTGTCTCATAGCCCATAGCGCGAAGGAGTGCTGTCGCAGGAAACTTTCTCTTTTTATCTATTCTTATGTATATTGCTCCATCAGCTTCTGATTCTATTTCAATCCAAACTCCGCGAGCTGGAATGATTTTTGCGCCGAAAAATCTTTTACCTTTATTTTCAGATTCTGTGAAGAAAACACCAAAAGATCGTGCGAGTTGTGGCACGATGATACGTTCAACACCATTAATAATGAAAGTTCCATGTGGAGTCATGAGTGGAATCTCCGACATGAAAATTTCCTGCTCTTTAACAGTGCCTAAAATTTTATTATTTAATTTTACTCGGGCTTTCAAAAGTCCTTGGTAAGAAAGCTTGTTTATCTTCGCTTCGTTTTCACTGCAATTTGGTTCACTCAAAGAAAAAGATGTGAACTCAAGTTCAAACTTTTTCTGAGAGTAATCTGCAATTGGAGAGAACTCTTTGAAAACTTCTTTGATCCCCTCTTCGACAAGCCACTTGTAGGACTTGGTCTGAGCCTCGATCAAGTTTGGAAACTCAATCAACGGTTCTTTATGTCTCGCAAAATACTTCTTCGGACGCTTTTCTGTTTGCATATTGTTTATAAAATACCAAAATAAACACAAAAAGAGCCAAAAACAAAAAGAAAAGCTAGAGCAAAAACGCTTCTTTTTATTTTCACAATATTTTATTTATTTCGGATACTGATTAATTTAACGCTTATTAATAAAGCCTATTAATGCTACTAGGAGATACATCCGAAACTCAATCAATCTCTTATACACTAGTATACTCATATTCCCCTTTTTGTCAAATTTATGTATAATATCTCATATGAACAAAAAATTTATCAACATTGGTTTGTTAATAATAATTATTATTTTCGTTGGTATAGTTGGATATGGGGGAATTAAAAAAATAAATAAAATTCCCCTTCTAGAGAAATCTCTTAATATTGATTCTACCCTAACACCAACATCATCATCATCTCAAAATGAAATTAATAAAATAGATCAGGTGACCGACGAAAGAATCTGTCAAAAAGAACCACTAGAATGTCTACAATTATGGCTTAACAAAAAATTGGGAGATGAATATGTAAAAAGCCATATATCCAACTGGAAAACATCTGGACGGAAATGGGGTCAATGCCCTATGGGGTATGAACTAAAAAATTATAAAGATAATAACAAAGATAGAACAGTAGAATGTGATAAAAAAAATGAACAAGGTAAAGTTATTTCTACTTCTTATTTTACCGACCTTTTGCCAGAGGAAAAAATAGAATTCTTTGAAGTTTCTTTTGATTACCAAATTAACAAAGAAAATTTTTGTACAAGTGGTTGTTTTGCTGAAATAACTTTTAATACAACAGAAAAAACTTCCGAAATTAATTATTACCGAGGTCCATTAAAACCTTATTCGGAAATAGATTTAAATAAAGCAACAGAAGAAGCAAATGTGGCATTCTCAAAGTCTTCTTGTAATAAATATTCGCCACAAAGAATATCGGTTCATATAGACGACACTTTATCTTCTAAAAATGTAATTAATACGGGAGATAGCCTATATAAAATAAACGGACCTATTATAGATGGTCTTTTTGGCGACAGATGTGGTGTAAACTGTACTTTTTATAGTACTAATAAAATACTTGAAGAAGGAAAATATTCTTGTGAATAATTTTCTGACTGTGTTAAATCTTATCTAACACAACCAATTCCTTAACATACAATATATTGTATATCAAGGAATTACTTTTTTTGTTTCCAGTTTTCTATAAGTTTATGGTTTCCTGATAATAATATTTTAGGCACATTATATTTCTTTCCTTTATAAACTAATTTTTCTGGTCTTGTATAAACCTCACTAGAAGAAACTCTTTCTTCTTCCCTTGAATCAAAATTACCAAGTACACCTTCTATTTGTCGGGAGACACAATCGACAAGAATCATAGCTGGGATTTCTCCGCCGGTTAAAACATAATCCCCTATTGAAAGCTTTTTGGTTTTTAAAATCTTATCTACCCTCGCATCTATACCTTCATATCTTCCGCAAATTAAAATCACATCCGTATATTTTTTGGAAATTGTTTTCGCATAATTGGTCGTAAACTTTTCTGCACTGGGTATGAAATTTATAATTAAAATTTTCTTTTTATTTTTTATTTTAGAAATTGCTTTTTCAATTGCTTTCAAAAGTGGTTCTGCTCTCATCACCATTCCAGGACCTCCACCATATGGCTTATCGTCCACAGGACGATAGTTGTTTTTTGGTGCTTTAATGAAATCTCTGGGATTATAAAACTTCACAGAAATAAGCTTATTTTTTATGGCTCGCCCAATAATGGACTCATTCAAATATGAATCAAAAATATCTGGGAAAATTGTAATAATGTGAAATTTCATATATTTTTATTCTTCTTTTTTCTTTCCTACTAATTCTTGCCAACCCACGTAACCATCATTTTTGTATA
>JAKALG010000127.1 GCA_021813235.1 bacterium | reverse complement strand
ATTTTATAGTTTCATCAGCTTTTTGTAAAGCTCGTAGGTTGCGTAGGCGTCTGACAGCGCACTATGAGGATGTTCATTTTTTATATCAAAAAGCTTACACATTTCGCGCAAAGAAAAATGTTCAAAACTCCTTGTCTTATTAAATTTCGCCCAAGCTATGGAGATGGTATCTAACTTGTGATAATGCATAGCGTTTTTGATTTTTAATTTCGCAAAGTTGTATTCCAAAAAGAGAGAATCGAAAGAAACATTTTGCCCCACCATGATGCAATCTTTTACTTTCTCAGAAAGAATTTTCATTGCTTCTTCTAGAGAAGAAGCTTCTTTCCAATCTTCTTTATTGTAATGAGTGATTTTGAGGGAAATAGGCTCGGCATTTTTTATCTTTTTTGGTTTTATTTTTAATTCAAATTTTTCAATTACTTTCAATTTCGGTGTCGTGATAACAGCCCCAATCTGAATAATCTCATGCTTTAATACATTGAGTCCTGTCGTTTCTATATCGATAAAAGCTAAATTATGTTTTCTCATTTTAAGTATTTCGCTTTATTTAATTTATGCTCTGCGAAAGTTGTAGCATAGTGAATATTACCATCTTTGTCGTGTAGATAATAAAGATATTCTGAAAATCTCGGATGTATTGCTGCTTCTATGGCTTTCAACCCTGGATTACAAATAGGCTCTTTGGGCAACCCTTTCGTCTTATAAGTATCAAGATCTGTATCCACCTGTAAAGGCATACCTATTTTAATCCTCTTCCATAAAATACCCGAAATAAAAGCGCGATCTATATCACCCTTTGATTCACCTTCAATTAAAGAAGCCATAATTATTATTTCTTTTTCCGTCTTGCCCGAAGAGAGAATTTGAGATTTCAAAGGCGTTATTTTTTTCTCAAAATTATCACTCATGGATTTGATGACATTTTCTTCGTTGTCTGTCGTTAGAAAAAAATAGGTATCGGGGAAAAGATATCCTTCCATATTTTTCACTTCTGACAAAAACTTATCTTGATTGAAATTTGGCAGTTTAGAAGCAACAGTTTTTGAAATGTCAGAGATATCAAATCCTTCAGGAATGGTTATTTTGACTGGAGCTAAATTTTTCTCGCCTTTAGAAATACGCCTAGCAATTTCAAAAACAGACATTTTGTTTTCAAAAAAATAATCTCCTGCTGTTATATGTTTTTCACCTCCAAAAATAATCACAGAGGTTTCAAAAACAGCTCTAGAACGAATAATATTTTCTGTCTCTAAATCTTTAGAGATAGACCTCAGACTTGCTCCCTCTTTTATATTAACTATCACCCCTGCTGGAAAACTGGAAGGTGCACTAAAAACAAAAAAATAAACAAACAAAAAAAATATAATTATGCTGACAACATAAAAAATATTTTTTGAAGGCAATTTAGACATCGGATGTGGAAATCCGACTTGTCCAAGTTCATTGTTTGATGAAGGTAAGTTTTCCATAGTAAGTTATACCGGCAAATTGGTAGGAGGAGAAGCTTCTTTGGATTCAATACGTTCCAAGGTAGGAACCTTTAATATTTGACCAGGGAAATGCCAAAGAGTAGCCAACTCTTCAGAGTTTAAAATACTTATATGATGATGAAAAAAGTTTGGAAAAATAAGAGGAGAAAGTGGCCAAGGCAAATGTATTTTATGTCTCATCGGTGGATGAAAAAATTCTCGCTCCCTATATTCTTCGAGCATTCTGTTTGCTAAGCGAGTAATTTTTTTACTTGAGAGTGGAAAAAAGGAAGCTATAAAATTTGGACTAAAAGCATCTGCCTGAGTTGAATTTATACGCCAAAGTTCATTCACAAAAGGCATAGCATATTGTCGAAAAATTAGACGAATGTTTCTTCTATTACTCATATTAAATAATTCTCTTTTTGCAACATAACAAACTCTGATACCAGTCTCAAAACCAACTTTCAACATTTTTCTTCCAGCACCTTCCATCATAGGCCTTAAGAAATCAGGAGAACGAACTTCTTTTGAAAATGTCCCGTCTGGTCTTTCACGAAAACCTGTAAACTCTTCTAGAGCTTTTAAAATTACTTTTCTACCTTCTTCTATCCAATCATGATGTCCAAACCAAGTTCCTTTAGTGTGATACTTTCTTTGGCAAGGAGTGACAACGATCTGCATCCACATCTGCTCTCCTTTTCCTATTGAACCAAAAAGTTCTATTACCGGAGAGATAGGATCAACTTTTTGTTCTTCTTTCGGATCTTTGTCTAAACCAAAATCAATATAAGTTTTTATTGGATATACATCGGCTCTTTTTAATCTAAATTCACAACCCCATAAATTGTATTCACTATCTCCTGTGATTTTATCAACAGCTAATGTATAATCTTCCACTTCTTTTACTTGAGCTTGTGGAAATTGTGCATACATCTGAGTTTCAAGTAAACCTTTTACACGAGAAGGTGCACGTACATAAAAATGCACTTGCCCATCAATAGAAGCTATTTCTAACGAAAACCAAAACCACACGGCACCTTGCCAATATGTTTCTAATCCGCTTTTTTCACTCCAGTGATATAGGGCATTAGTGATAAAAAGCTCCATTGCTTTTGGAGATCTCAAAACATCTCGCGGAGGGACTATTTCCAACAAAACCCATTCAATACCCGAAATAAAATTTGCCTGTACATAGTGAAGCCAAAATTTGTAAGCAGTAATAGCAAGAATAATAAATCCTGCAATAGGCAAAATACTTAGAAATATTCTATAAATCCAAAAGATGATTAAATCTATCATTCCTTATATTTTAGTATAAAAAAGAAAATAAAGAAAGAAAAATCCCCCTACAAGGGGGATTCAATTTCCGGAAACCTGGTTTACGGGAACTTTTACGCTAGAGTATAAAGGCCGTTTTTGTTTTTCTTGAAGAATTTAGGATTGACAAGATTAACTAAAATAGTATTTTTCTTGAAATATCTTTCTTTCATTACTTTTTCTACCACATCGTCTTTAGAAAGCGGACCTTCCCTTTTCAAGATATCTCGAATGACTTCTCGTGCGATACCCGTTTTATATCCCCATTCAGCAAGAGCATAAAGACCTCGGCCAACTAAAACAAAGCGAGTATCTTTGATGAGTTCGTTGTGACAAGTAGCATAGTGAGTTTTTCTACCGAAAGTTTTAGAGATAGCATCAGCAACTTCTTTAAAATGCATAGGAGAGCCATGACGCCTCATAACAAGAAAAGCATAATCTTTCACTCCACGAGTGCGAACGTTTGGAGAGCCAGATCTACCCCATTCGCCTAATGGATTTTTAGAAATAGTTTTAGAGATAGAAAGCCATCTTTTAGCAATTTCTTCATTTCTGTACTGATCTGAAACATCTTTCATTTGATCAAAAAACTTTTTAATC
>JAKALG010000126.1 GCA_021813235.1 bacterium | reverse complement strand
CGTTCTTATTATTCCCCCATTCTTTCGCACAATAGCGAGAAGAACAGTTAAACTACTCGTGAGGTTGTGTAGGTAAGATAGTTTTTTACTTCTGATGAGAGGGGCTAAGTTTCAAAATGATTTCCTATAAATTACCACTCCTCATCATTTATATTATAGCATTTTTGAACTTAGATGTCCTGTGGATAACTATGCGTTCTGTCCAAGCCACGTCAAGCGGAGTTTTCTTATTGCGCCAATAAGTCCAGCACCAAAGGAAATTATACTCGCAAGATAAAACGCCACAGAAGATAATCCATCTACAAATGAATTGAAATCAAATGAAAGATGAATACCTAACATAGGCAATACGTTGCTTACAAACACTTGCACGCCCGCATACGAAGCAAAACCTTTTACTGTAAGAGCTACATTCTCGGGATTTGCAGAACTTTTTACCAACCAATTCCAAACTTCTTTAATTTTTGTTGTGATATTTTTCATATTTATTTTTGTATCACGACCTTTCGAACAATTTTTTCAGGAAATCTAATAGAAATTGATACCATGCTTCACGTTGGTCTACCCCCGTTATTTGTTTTATCAAAGGAATCGCCTCTTGAACTGTTTGCACAGTCTTCTCATCTATCCATTCGTTGAAACTTATTACATTCCCATCCATTGGATTTATACATCCGTGCATTCCATTGTTAAAGTCTATGATTTCATAGAGATAATTATCTGAATCTCTGTACGAAACACCCTGAAGATTCGCGAGACATTGATTTGACGACTCTAAAACACGTTTTGCTTTTATTTTTCCCCAATGAAGATGTGTACCTGGATAAGGAGGTAATCCTTTTTTCGAATCAGGAACCTGAACTCCACCAGTATATACACTTCCAGAATCTCCTTCATATGCAAGAACATCACCCTGTTTTACTTTTTGTCCCTCAATACAATTAAGATTTGACATCGTGTGCCAGAGAATCCAAATATTAGATTCATTGTTTTCATCGGGATTTCCAACAAGCCAAATGCCAAATCCAGCGGTTACTGAACCGTGAGAAATATCATATGTTCTTACTATCGTTCCGTCTTCTGGACAATAAATGGAATCTCCGTGAAAAGAAACTATATCTACTCCGTTGTGTCCACCAGTGATTCCAAAACGTTTTAAATAGAAATCTGCACTCTCACCGAATTTTTGTGTAACATTTCCATTTTTAATAGGGAATAATATTTTAGCCATAGTTATTATTCGTTGGATTTTAATATTCTATATCTTTGTGTAGCTTGTGGATTTGCAAACAATAAGGCGTCTAATTTATCATTTAAATCCTTATACTGATTTTCGACAACCGATATGCGTCTATCTCTATCTAATCCAGCTTGATTACTTGCTGAAACTTTTGAAGCTAATACAATAACTCCACTAAGAGAGGCAATAGCCACCGCCGTCCCCGCCGTAATCAAAGCCGCAATTACCGCCTGCCCACCCTTCTCTTTCATCTTATCTTTTAGTGTATGTAGGGACATAGGTTTAGGACGGCTTATTATGAACAACGAATCCATTCGCTATATAATTGTGTAATCCCTCAACTTCGAGGTTATATACTTTGAATATGTTTGCTTTTTTAATTGCTTCCATATTTTCTATTTGCTCTTTTCCGTTGTTAGTTATGAGCGTGTCTCCTATGTGTAATTCTGATACCTTTTTCCAGCCCTTCGTGGTCAAAAACGGATGGTCTTTTGTGGTTTCTACGCTCTTGTTTTTTGTCTTAATGAGCACATATTCATTGGTCTCGTGAATAAAGGTTTTTAGTATCTTTTCTTCTTTGAGAGTTCCATTGCTCGTATCGTATGAGAGAACGTAATCTCCTACTTTAAGTTCTTCGATATTCTTTAAGCCGAGCGGTGTTTTAATTTTAGTTCCCGCAACGAAACAAGCGCCGCCAATAGAATTAGCTGAATGGCATAAACCTATTTGGCGGATATGGCACACAGTGGGAGTAAAAAGTATCATAGTCTGTCCAGCTCCTCCGTTATAGAGGTCTGTGATTTCAGTGGTGGAGAGGGCTTTGGTCCAAAAGCCGAACTCGTCTATTTTATCTTTCCAATATCGAGAGAATGAGTTTGCTGGTGAATCAACTCCGATTTGAAAATTACCAGAAGGTGTAAATGGTGTTGTAGTAAATGTGGTAGCAGTTGCAGAATTATCTATATATCCCGTCCACGTTCCCGCGTTACGAATCATCCCTACAAAATGCCAACCCGTGCCGATATTAGTACCAAAATCCATCCACGCAACTTGGTCAACAAGTCCAATAAGATGGTTCCCTAAAGTATCAGCATCTCCTGAACCAACTCCCAGAGAATATCCGTCAACTGTTCCTGCGGAATCTAATCCATTATGAAAGAATATCCCTTTTTCGGAAGCGGTTGGAATGTTTACCCAAAAAAATATCGAAATATTATCTATCGCAGTGCTTAATGGACTTGCTAATTGAAGATAATTAGTCGTTCCATTAAAAGATGCGGCATTGTTTACTTTACCAGTAACAAATGTAACAGAATTAAAGTTTGTAAGATTATTCGTTGACCAAAAATCATTTGCGTCTTCTAATTTATAATACGAAACAAGAGAAGTTGTGAGTGTGTTTCCTGTGTCTACTTGAAATTGTTTCGTAGCCCCTAATGTTGCAAGAGGATAGAGGGCAGAGGTAAGGACTAATGCTATGGCAAGGAGTTTAGTTTTCATAGTTAGTTTTCATAATAGTTCAATGTACAGTGTGTCGTGGAAGAAGCGTTATACACCGCCATTCTTAATGGCTGATTATTACTCGGCGTAGAAGAAGCATTTATCGTGAGAATGGTAGGAGTAGAAGTCGAGGTGATAGTCTGATCGGAGGAGAAAAGCTTAAACGCTGACGAAGTTGCAGTATTTGCACTTGCACCATAGAAAAAGTTTAACGTAACCGAATCGCTTGGGTTTTTATTCACACACGCTACGTTCGTAATCGTTGAGGTCGCGCGAGGAATGAAGATTACATCGTCCCAGTAAGTAGTTGAGGTAGAATACTGGAAAAGAGCCTGAATAGGATAGCCTTTCGCACCAATGTTTACTGTACCCGTTGCACTCGAAAGTCCAATAGATGAAGAAGCGGTGAGAGAAGTAACGCCTGTGTTGGTAATCGTAGAAGTTCCATTTGCAGTTGAAACTGAAATACCCGTACCTCCTAAAATTGTCGGAGGAGTGGTTGAAGCATACGAAAGAGGAAAGGTAATTGGTGCTTGGTAGTCTGTTCCACTTGTAGCATTTCCAAGAGCGCCCGCAGTAGATTTCACAAGTCCAGTTCCAAGAGAAGATATTGTCATCTGACCAGATACAATCGAATTTCCCGCAACAGTTGACGTACCATTTACTACAA
>JAKALG010000125.1 GCA_021813235.1 bacterium | reverse complement strand
GATAATTTAATTTGTTCGTGAAATGATAATTTTTTATTTTGAAAAGAAACAGCACTTGCCTCTTTTAAGGATCTCCTTTTTATTCCGTTTTTTCTCATACAATAAACAACAGCGTCAATACTAACGGACAGTTTCTCAGCAATTTCTTTCATTGTTAGTCTTTTATTGTAATAAAGGTCCTTAACTAAATTAACGTCATTATTTAAAATCTTAGCCATTTCTATATTATATAAAAATAGTATATCTAAGTCAAAGCTATTTATACACACATCTATTAATATTTATAGATATAGAAAAATAACATAAAATAACTTTTTTTGCATCTATTTATGCCCTGCTTCTTGATTTTACGTGGATTGGACTTTTGACTTTAGACTTTTTAGTTTCAATTAGAAGTTCATTATTTTTGACAGAAACAAAAACTGTATCCCCTTTTGCCACACCATTAGAAATAATGAAGTTTGCCACAGGATTTAATATTTTATTTTGAATCAAACGATTGAGTGGTCTTGCACCATAATGCGGGTCGTATCCTTCTTTTGCAAGGAATGATAATGCCTCATCAGAAACTTTGAAATCAATCCCTTTTGCTAAGAGTCTTTCTTTCACAACTTTCATTCTCAAATCAACAATACCTTTGATAGCTTCCTCCGAAAGAATATCAAAAACAATAATCTCATCTAGACGATTTATGAATTCTGGTCGGAAGTGGTCCTTCATTGCTTCCATCACTTTTTCTTTCATATTACTGTAATCTTCTTTATCGGATTTATTAGAAAATCCGATAGATTCCATTTTCTCCACAAACTGTGAGCCAATGTTGGAAGTCAAAATAATTATTGCATTCTTGAAATTAACCACTCTGCCTTTGCCATCAGTCAATCTTCCTTCGTCTATCACTTGAAGTAACATATTAAATACTTCAGGATGAGCTTTTTCTATTTCATCAAAAAGTATCACAGAAAAAGGACGATGACGAACAGACTCAGTGAGCTGTCCTGCTTCATCATAGCCGACATATCCCGGAGGAGAGCCAATGAGTTTAGAGATAGAATGTTTTTCCATATATTCAGACATGTCCACACGAATAAGTGCATTGTCGTCATTAAACATAAATTGAGCTAGGGCTTTGGTAAGCTCTGTTTTACCGACTCCTGTCGGACCCAAGAAGATAAAGGAACCACTCGGCCTATTTGGGTCTCCAATACCTGCACGGGAGCGACGAATGACATCTGAGACACGTTTAATAGCTTCATCTTGACCGATTACTCTTTTTTTCAATTCTTCTTCCATTCTTTGTAATTTTGCGCGATCTTCTTCCAGCATCTTGGTAAGTGGAATACCCGTCCAACGGGAGACAACCTCCGCAATATCTTCAGCCGTCACTTCTTCTTTTAAAATTCTGCGTGATTTTTGAAGTTTTTTCAAACGCAAAAGTTTTACCTCTAAATCTTTTTTCAGAAGAGGTACTTTGCCGTAACGTATTTCCGCTGCTTTAGACAAATCAGATCTCATCTCGGCATCTTCAGCCAAAAGACGCAAAGAATCCAATTCTTTTTTAATTGCGCGAATTTCAATAACAGTATCTTTCTCATTTTGCCATTTTAATTCAAGTTCTTTTGTCTTTTCGTGTAAGTTTGCGATTTCTTTATCAATTTCTTTTATTCTAGTTTTTGTAGTTTTGTGATCTTTACTATTATTTTCAATTTCTTTTTTAAGTGCTTCTTTTTCAATCTCTAAACGCATTATTTTTCTGTGTGCATCTTCAAGCACGGGAGGTTTATTTTCTAATGCAATTTTTAGAGAAGAAGAAGCTTCGTCTATCAAATCTACGGCTTTGTCTGGCAAAAATCTATTTGTAACATAACGAGTAGAAAGATTTACAGCAGAAATGATGGCATCGTCAGTAATTCGGACACCGTGAAAAAGTTCATATTTTTCTTTGAGACCACGAAGAATGGTGATGGCATCATCAACACTCGGCTCATCTATGTAGACAGGTTGAAAACGTCGAGCAAGTGCTGGATCTTTTTCAATATGTTTCTGATATTCTTTCAAGGTTGTCGCACCTATCGCTCGAAGCTCTCCTCTCGAAAGTGCAGGCTTCAACATATTGGAAGCATCCATTGTACCTTCAGAACCTCCAGCGCCTACGATGGTATGTATCTCATCAATAAAAAGAATCACTTTTCCATCAGCTCTTTCTATTTCTTTCATAATACCTTTTAATCTTTCTTCAAACTCTCCACGATATTTCGTACCAGCAATAAGTAGCCCCAAATCAAGAGAAACGAGCTCTTTATCTCTCAAGGATTCTGGAACATTATTTTTGGCAATACGCTCAGCTAGCCCCTCTACCACCGCCGTTTTGCCTGTACCAGCTTCCCCTATTAAAATAGGATTGTTCTTCGTTCTACGAGAAAGTATCTGGACGATACGCATTATTTCATTATCTCTTCCGATGACAGGATCTAATTTGTCTTCTTTGGCAAGCTTGGTCAAATTACGAGTATATTTCAAAAGTAATTTAAATTTTCTTGGTTCAGAAGCATCATTAATATTTTGACTGCGAAGTTCTTCCAAAACTTTTAGTACAGGATCTTTCAAAATTCTGAATCGTGCTAAAACTTCTTTTGCTTCACCTCCGACTTCAAGCATAGCAATAAAAAGATGCTCCGTCGAAACAAAATCATCTTTCATGTATTCTGCTAATTTCACTGAATGTTCTATCACTTGAGCTAAATCTGGATTGAGATAAATCTGGTAAGCAGGAGACAAAGTACTCTGGGACTCTGGTGATTCAATTGATTCCAAAATAGTATCTGTTAAAAACATGGTATCTACTTCCAATTTATCTAAAATGGAATTTACCATACTCTCCTCTTGTAATAAAAGTGCAGCAAGAAGATGAAGAGAGGAAACGTGATTTTGTCCACGTTCAATAGCTAGCTCGTGAGCCTTTTTGATTGCTTCTTTTGATTTAGTTGTAAATTTATTAAGTGGTGGCATAAATATAGTTTATAAAGTATAAAGTTTATAAAGTGAAAAGTTAATGAAGTAAAAAAACAAATTTTATGGGGTTGTTTTTACTTCAGTCGTTTTAGTGTCTTTTGGCTTTAGGGCTCCAACAATTGAGTCTATTGAAGCAAAAGAAGTAGAATCGCTGGAAAGTGCTATCCCTAATACTTCTCCATCTAGATCAAGTACTAGGCTTCCTCCATTTGATTTAGAAATATTGAGTTTCATATCTCTATTTCCATCATAAATAAAAGAAGATATTACATTTCCCAATACTATAACTTTCTGTCCTACTTTCATTTTACTCAAATCACCGAAAGTCGGCAAAGTAAAAGCAATTTTATTTTTTTCATCAAGAGGAGCTCCTATTTTCAAGAGGGCAAATCCGCTCTTATCAAGAGAAACAAAATCTGCTTTAAATTTTCCGCTATCATTTTTTACATAATACGTGCCACCTTCTGTAACGAGAGTGCCATCGACAGCTACCGTGCCGTCATCGGAAACT
>JAKALG010000124.1 GCA_021813235.1 bacterium | reverse complement strand
AGTTTCCGATGACGGCACGGTAGCTGTCGATGGCACTCTCGTTACAGAAGGTGGCACGTATTATGTAAAAAATGATAGCGGAAAATTTAAAGCAGATTTTGTTTCTCTTGATAAGAGCGGATTTGCCTTCTTGAAAATAGGAGCTCCTCTTGATGAAAAAAATAAAATTGCTTTTACTTTGCCGACCTTCGGTGATTTGAGTAAAATGAAAGTAGGACAGAAAGTTATAGTATTGGGAAATGTAATATCTTCTTTTATCTATGATGGAAACAAAGATATGAAACTCAATATTTCTAAATCAAATGGAGGAAGTCTAGTACTTGATCTAGATGGAGAAGTATTGGGGATAGCACTTTCTAGCGATTCTACTTCTTTTGCCTCAATAGACTCAATTGTTGGAGCTCTAAAGCCAAAAGACACTAAAACGACTGAAGTAAAAACAACCCCATAAATAAACAATTACAAATTAAAAATTACGAGTTACGAATTAAAATTTGAAATTAATAATTTGAAATTGAAAATTGAATTATATGCCACCACTTAATAAATTTACAACTAAATCAAAAGAAGCAATCAAAAAGGCTCATGAGCTGGCTATTGAACGTGGGCAAAATCACGTTTCTTCTCTTCATCTTCTGGCTGCTCTTTTATTACAAGAAGAGAGCATGGTAAATTCTATTTTAGATAAATTGGAGGTAGATACCATGTTTTTAACAGATACTATTTTAGAATCAATTGAATCACCAGAATCTCAGAGTACTTTGTCTCCTGCTTACCAGATTTATCTCAATCCAGATTTAGCTCAAGTGATAGAACATTCAGTAAAATTAGCAGAATACATGAAAGATGATTTTGTTTCCACGGAGCATCTTTTTATCGCTATGCTTGAAGTCGGAGGTGAAGCAAAAGAAGTTTTAGCACGATTCAGAATTTTGAAAGATCCTGTACTAAAAGTTTTGGAAGAACTTCGCAGTCAAAATATTAATGATGTTTCTGAACCAAGAAAATTTAAATTACTTTTGAAATATACTCGTAATTTGACCAAGCTTGCCAAAGAAGACAAATTAGATCCTGTCATCGGAAGAGATAATGAAATAATGCGTATCGTTCAAATACTTTCTCGTAGAACGAAGAATAATCCTATTTTAATAGGGGAAGCTGGTACAGGCAAAACGGCTGTGGTGGAGGGGTTAGCTGAACGTATTGCCAAAAATAATGTTCCAGAATCCTTGAGAGATAAAGAGCTCGTTTCTCTTGATTTGGGGCTACTTATTGCTGGTACGAAATATCGTGGAGAGTTTGAAGAAAGATTAAAAGGTATTATGAAAGAAATAGAAAGAGCTGACGGAAAAGTAATTCTTTTTATTGATGAGATACATACTATCGTAGGCGCTGGGGGCTCTGAAGGCACAATGGATGCCTCCAATATGTTGAAGCCTGCACTTTCTAGGGGAGAGCTTCGAGCGATCGGTGCGACAACTTTAAAAGAATATCAAAAACATATTGAAAAAGACCCGGCACTTGCTCGACGTTTTCAACCAGTCTATATAGATGAGCCGAGTGTTGATGATGCCATCACCATTCTTCGTGGTCTCAAAGAAAAATACGAGCTTTTTCACGGCGTCCGAATTACCGATGATGCCATCATTTCTGCTGTAAATCTTTCTACTCGTTATGTCACAAATAGATTTTTGCCAGACAAAGCCGTGGATTTGATAGATGAAGCTTCTTCCTCATTAAAAATTGCATTAGAAAATAAACCCCCTGTGCTTGAAGATGCACATAGAAAAATAATGCGTTTAGAAATTGAAAAAGAAGCACTTAAAAAAGAAATTGAAAATAATAGTAAAGATCACAAAACTACAAAAGCTAGAATAAAAGAAATTGACAAAGAAATTGCAAACTTGCATGAGAAGACAAAAGAGCTTGAATTAAAATGGCAGAATGAGAAAGATACCGTTGTTGAAATTCGTGCAATTAAAAAAGAGTTAGATTCCTTGCGTCTCTTGGCTGAAGATGCCGAGATGAGATCTGATTTATCTAAAGCTGCAGAAATACGCTACGGCAAAGTTCCTCTTTTGAAAAAAGATTTAGAGGTGAAACTTTTGCGTTTGAAAAAACTTCAAAAGTCACGCAGAATTTTGAAAGAAGAAGTGACGGCTGAAGATATTGCGGAAGTTGTTTCCCGTTGGACAGGAATTCCTCTCACTAAAATGTTAGAAGAGGACCGCGCAAAATTACAAAGAATGGAAGAAGAATTGAAGAAAAGAGTAATCGGTCAAGATGAAGCCATTAAACGTGTCTCAGATGTCATTCGTCGTTCTCGCGCAGGTATCGGAGATCCAAATAGACCTAATGGTTCCTTTATCTTCTTGGGGCCAACAGGAGTAGGTAAAACAGAGCTTACCAAAGCCCTAGCTCAATTTATGTTTAATGATGACAACGCACTTATTCGCGTGGATATGTCTGAATATATGGAAAAACATTCTATTTCTAAACTCATTGGTTCTCCTCCAGGATATGTCGGCTATGATGAAGCAGGACAGCTCACTGAATCTGTTCGTCATCGTCCGTTCTCTGTAATACTTTTTGATGAGATAGAAAAAGCTCATCCGGAAGTATTTAATATGTTGCTTCAAGTTATTGATGAAGGAAGATTAACTGATGGTAAAGGCAGAATGGTTAATTTCAAAAATGCAATTATTATTTTGACTTCCAACATTGGTTCGCAGTTTGTGGAGAAAATGGAATCCATCGGATTTTCTAATAAATCCGACAAAGAAGATTATAGTAGTATGAAAGAAAAAGTGATGGAAGCAATGAAAGACCATTTCCGACCAGAATTCATAAATCGTTTGGATGAGATTATTGTTTTTGATATTCTCTCAGAAGAAGCTATCAAAGGTATTGTTGATTTGAGAATGAAAGTGGTGAAAGAAAGACTCTTAACGAAAGGGATTGATTTCAAAGTTTCTGATGAAGCATTATCGTTCCTTGCAAAAGAAGGATACGATCCGCATTACGGTGCAAGACCACTAAATCGTCTGATACAAAACAAAATCTTAAATCCTGTCGCAAACTTCATTATTTCTAATGGTGTGGTAAAAGGGGATACAGTCTTTGTCTCTGTCAAAAATAATGAGCTTCTAATCGAAACTAAAAAATCTAAGGTCAAAAGTCCAATCCACGTAAAATCAAGAAGCAGAGCATAAATAGATGCAAAAAAGTTTTTTATATGTTGTTTTGCTATATCTATAAATATTAATAGATGTGTGTATAAATAGCTTTGACTTGGATATATTATTTTTATATAATATAAATGTGGCTAAGATTTTAAATAGTGATGTTAATTTAATTAAAGACCTTTATTACAATAAAAGGCTAACAATGAAAGAAATTGCTGAGAAATTGGCCGTTAGTATTGACGCTGTTGTTTATTGTATGAGAAAAAACGGAATAAAAAGGAGATCCTTAAAAGAGGCAAGTGCTGTTTCTTTTCAAAATAAAAAATTATCATTTCACGAACAAATTAAATTATC
>JAKALG010000123.1 GCA_021813235.1 bacterium | reverse complement strand
AGAGTAATTTAGGGCCTAGACAAATAACTATCATTCTAACGCAAGTTGGAATACAGAATTCGGCTTATAGATACAAGACCAAATATATGAAAAATCCTCTCTCACGAGAGGATTTTTCCGTTACACTTGCTTTTTTATTTGAAGTATGCTATACTCGCCTTGTGAGTGTAAGGTTAACTTACATTAATCGTAAACAACATAAGTGCCACAAAAGCCCGCCCACAAGGCGGGCTTTTGTTTTTGTCGGTTGATATTGTTATACTTAATATAAGAAATGAAAAAAGTTATAAAAAAGAATAACAATAAAAAAACTTCACGGGGAATCAAATTAAAATATCTTGTCGGAGTCCTTTTTTTATTAGTTGGTACTTTATTTGGCGTAGTTTATTACTATGGTTTTGACCCTTCTTTGCTTGCAGATCTTTCTTTTTACGAAAACCTAGCGAATCCTTCTATGCGTATTATCAGGGTACAAGAAGGATTACGTAAAGAACAAATAGCAGAAGTAATAGCTGACAAATTGGATTGGGGACCTGTACAAAAAAATGATTTTATTAATGCTCATCTTGCTTTGAACGATACAAAAAGTGACGTAAACGGAGAAGGTTATTATTTTCCGAAAACTTATTTAGTTTCTAAAGATGAAGATCCGAAAGGTATGAGTAATACAATGTTTGATGAGTTTAATAAAGCAACGGAAAAAATTAAAAAACCCAAAACTGCGCAAATAATAAATGAAGATACAGCTGTCAAAATCGCGTCTATCATTCAGCGTGAAGCAGCTGGCAAAAACGACATGAGATTAATTTCTGGAATTATCTGGAATCGTATTTTTAGTGGTATGAAATTACAAATTGATGCTACTCTTCAATATGCGAAGGGGAATGAAGAAGAGGGTTGGTGGACTCATGTGACACCTGAAGATAAAAAAATAGAATCCTCTTACAATACATATTTACACGAGGGTCTTCCTCCGGGAGCGATTGCTAATCCGGGGCTCGATGCCATAGCCGCAGCTTTTAATCCGCAAAAAACAAATTGCATGTTTTATTTGCATGATAAAAATAGAAATATACACTGCGCAGTGACTTACGAAGAGCACAAAAAGAATATTGCGAGATACTATTAACGGGTTGACTTTTGTGTTAAAAGTTATATTATTTAAGTAAATAAATGTTCTGGAGGAACAAATGAAAGATAATATAATAGATTTGAGTTATATTGATGAGCTCAAATTATCGGGTTTTTCTCCTTATTATAAAAAAATAAGGAGAATAGAAAAACATTCTGAAGAGTCAAAGTTATTTGGTACATTAAAAAGAATGTATCCAAAAGCAAAGACTTTTTGTCCTGAATGTTTGTCTCCAATTTTTGAAACTGGGGGAGAGTGTCCAAATTGCGGAAATTAAAAAGCCTGTGGTTTTATACGCAGGCTTGATTTTTAAAACAAATTGTTAAAAGGAGGTATTGTGGGTAGAACAGCACTTATAATATTTGTCTTTCTTTGGTGCATGATTTATTCCCTCCCTTTTATACCTTTTCGTAGGAAAAAGAAGAAAGGAGAGGAGAAATAAAAAAGCAGTCTCAAATAAATTTGACTGCTTTTCTTTTTAAATAAAGTTTGCATTTTTGATAAAATAAGTTAAAATAGCATAGTAGTTAAAGGGCCCTTAGCTCATCTGGCTAGAGCGCCTCATTTGCAATGAGGAGGTGGCAGGTTCGAGTCCTGTAGGGTCCACAAAAAGAAACTTCGTCGGTGGTGAGCGAAAAATTCGAGCACGCCAAAGGCGTGCGAGATTGTGAAAAAATTAAATCCGCCCTGCGGGCATAAATGAATTCGGTGGGTGGGCAAAATGAGATTGATATGGATTTGTCACGCAATTTTAGGTTCGTTCCAATTTTTTTGAAATAATCACGAATTTCAAAAAAATTGTCGCTTGAAATCAATTGCGTGGCTTTTTTTATATCTAAAATCCATTTCCGCAAAGGTTCGACCCAATTATTTCTCTCCACTCGGGCAGAGTCCATTTTTTGAGCGAGGGACACTTTTTGTTTTAATAATTTATTTTTCTTTGCTAGATAATTTTCTTTTGGAATATCACCGTCTAAATATATTGTGATTAAATTATCTAGTTTTTTCTGCGTCTCTCGCTCATTGTCTTTAATCTGCCCGACATAGCTTCCTGACGAAATTTTCACTTCTTTTTCCCATTCGTCAGTTTTTTCTTCCATAAACTTAATCCATTCGTCGGGAAGCGTAATCTTTTGAAGCTGTTCCTTTAGTTGAAAAATCATTTTGTCTTCTCGTAAATATCTTTGTGAACAATTTTCCTTTTTCTTTGTGCAACGATAATAACGATAACGCTCACCGCTATTTCCTGTCGCCCATTGAGCGGTTATCATACTTCCACATTCACCACAACGAAATAATCCGGTAAAAGGAAAATTGTGTCCGGCTTTTGTTTTGCGAGGTCTTGATTTTTCTTTCAATCTTTTCTGCACAGCTTCAAATAAATTTATGGAAATAATTGGCACAAAGTTTCCTTGAAACCATTCATCATGATGTTTTACCAAGCCGATATATGCCTTGTTGGTAAGTAATTCGTAAATGGAAGCTTTGCCAAGTGGCGTTCCGCTTTTCGTAATGACACCATATTCTGCCAAAAAGTGTGAGAGAGTTCTAAAAGTGTGTTTGCCCGTGGCGTATTCTTCAAATGCTTTTACAATAATTCTTGCCAACACCGGATCAGGTTCAATATTTTTTGTTTTCGGATTATTGATGTAGCCACGGGGTCCTTTGGTAAGCCATTCACCACGTCTCACTTTTTGGCGAATTCCTCGCTCAACATTTTGTTTAAGGTTGTCAGAATAATACTTGGATTGCCCGAACGCCACTTGTAACATAAATAGTCCTTGCGGGGTCGGTTCAAACCAAAATGTCGGAAAGCGTAAAGAAACTATTTTTGTCGTGTCCACTGCGTAAATGATACGTCCACCATCAACACTATTACGAGCAAGTCTGTCGGGATGCCATGCTAAAATTCCTACTCCTTCCATTTGCTCAATGCGGGACATCATTTCATTAAATTTTTCACGACCCGGTTTCTTTGCACTTTTCGACTCTTGAAATTCTTCAAGAATTTCAAGATTTTCTTTACGTGCGAATTCTCGAAGCTCAAAAAGTTGAGCTTCGATAGACATAACTTGTTTGTCGTCATCCTCGGTGCTTTTTCGTGCGTAAAGAAAATATTTTGGTTTTAACATTTTATTTGTTTTTAGATATTAAAAAAATCCATTATTAATCTCATTTCTTGCTTCTTGCCCACCCACCGAATTCATTTATGCCCGCAGGGCGGATTTAATTTTTTCACAACCTCGCACGCCTTTGGCGTGCTCGAATTTTTCGCTCACCACCGACGAAGTTTCTTTTTGTGGTGTCTTACTTACCTTTGCACGAACTTATTTTGAACAAAATCAAGGTTAAGTGCACGCTCGACTTTTCTAATAATTTTAAACTATCTACTACGCTCTACTAATGTG
>JAKALG010000122.1 GCA_021813235.1 bacterium | reverse complement strand
ACAGCAAGAATGAGATAGTGAAGGAACATACGGAAGAACATCCACATACCCTTAGAAATGAAGCAGGAAGATTTATTTCTGTTGCCTCTAAAAGTGCAACAGTTGCAAATGAAAATGATGGTACTTTGGTCGATAGGGTACTGGAAAATGCCTCTAAAAATGACACTTTGTAAGCTACATGGATGTTTTGAAACATTGGTATCAGTCTTTAGTTCTTAAGTTATTTCTTGTGTTGGGGACGAAGGTCCTTGGGTATAATATCGTAGATGTCTATTCCCCTAAGAAAGATGTGGTTATTGCAATTACGTTCTCTGTAAGTAAAGAGTATATTAAGAAGCTATCGAAGATTAAGTGAAGCTTTCTCTATTGGTCTGTCATTTAGCGGAGCGGCAGTTTGATATGCAAAAGCTCATGCACGATGATGTAGAGGTGTTAGTGTTGACCGATAATGGGGAGATGACCATAGGAGCTAAACGGCAGAAGTTGCTCTGCATGAGCAGGGGTGAGTACGTTGCATTCGTAGATGACGATGACGAGATTACGCAGGACTACTTCGACCTTGCTTTACCTAACCTTGATTGGAATAATGATTATGTTGCTGTGTCCGCTATTATGAGGCATAACAATGAGGATACGATTATACGAACGAGTAAGGATTACGAATACGGCTCTCTTCCCGATGGTTCTCTTACAAGACCTCCTCAGCACTGGGGAATCATACGGAGAGATATTGCTCTTAAAGTTGGTTTCGAGGATACGAGTTATGAGGATAGGGCATTCTCGCAACAGTTGCAAAAGCTTGTGAAGAAAGAGTTTATAATTCCGTCTCCTACCTATCTCTATAACTGGTCTGGTTATAAGGATTATTCTATAGGTTATCACCATCCCAAGAACCACACTTAGTTTTTTTCTCAGAACACATTAGCAACATGGTTTCAAAGACAGAAGACAAAGTAAGCGTTAAGATTCCCACACAAGAGTTCCTTGATGGTCTGAAACCATTCCAAGAGGAATACCTTAGTTCTAATGCTAGGCAGAATGTTTTGATGTGGCATCGTGGGAGCAGGAAGACATCGTGTCTCCTTAACAAACTTATCATAGAGGCGATACGGGAAAGAGGTCTCTATTGGTATATTGCCCCATATCTGAACCAGGCAAAGTCTATTGTGTGGATTGACCCTAATACGAATATCTTTCGATGGATTCCTTCTTTGTATTTGAAGAGGTGCAAAGTGAACCATCAGGACTTGAGCATTACATTCCCCAATGGCTCTGTTCTTCAGTTAAAGGGAGCAGACCATCCTGATTCACTTCGGGGGCCAAAACCACTTGGGATAGGTGTAGACGAGTATGGTGAAGTATCCCGTAGGTGGGGTTCTGAGCTTCGAGAGTCGATCCTTGAGCCTTCCCTATTATCTTCGGGTGGTTGGATAGACTTTGCTGGAACACCGAGGGGGAAGAACGATTTTACCCATCTCCTCGATGCGGCTGAGTTCTCCCAGATAAAGACTGTTGAGGATACTGGTATGTTCTCGGATGAGGACATTCAAAGATTGAGGGAGAATGCAGTAAACATAGATTTCTTCTACCAGGAGTATTATTGCAGAATCATAGAAGGAGCATCGTCTGTCTTCAAGGGGATAGACGATGTTACGAGTGGGAGTCTTGAGAATCCTGAAAAGGATGAAGAGTATGTATTCGGGATTGACCTTGCACGTTCGTTCGATGCAACTGCTATCGTTGGAATAAAGGTTTCTACGAATCATGTTGTTTTCTATAGGAGATTGAATGATACGATGTGGTCTACCCAGAAGACAATCATAAAGAAAATACTTTCAGATTATAACGGAGCAATGGCATTCGTTGATGCAACTGGGGTCGGAGACAGTTTCGTTGAGCAACTTCTTTTAGAGGGTGTTCCCGTGCAACCAATTAAGATTCAGAACAATGTTGTAAAAAGAAATCTTATAGAGCGTCTTGCAACATATATCTCCGATAAGTATATTACATTCCCGAACGAGGAAGAACTTATTCAGGAGTTGAAGGACTTTGAGTTTACACAGACCAAAGGCGGAGTAGTAGAATATTCCGCTCCCAATGGGAAACACGATGATTCAGTTCTTGCACTATCACTTGCTATTTCTACCCTTTCTCCAGTTCCCCAAAGGAAAAGAGTAAAGTCTGCTGAGGAAATGTTCCTTGATGCACGAGCAGAGGCGAGAGTTGAGGTGGACGAACTCACTGGGTACTTGAAATAATTTATGGTATAATATCTCATTATGGCATACAAAAATCCAATGTCTTATACGAAGAAAGAAATGCAATACATGGAAGCGCATGACCCACACTTCCCTGGAAATAATCCTATCGATAAAGGTATGATGGCAGAACCGAGGGGAAGGAAGGGAGGTTCAAAATCAAGGGACATACCGAATTCAAAATCAAGATTTTCGATTAATAATATCAAAGTGAGGAAATCTGGGAATATGATTCCGAAGATGGGTAATTCCCACTCTACTCCATCAATTCTAAATAAGAAATCAAAAGGAGATTTGTATAAGTTACTTGGACGATGAAAGACTCAGCAAAAGACAGAGTAGCACAATTTATTCGTGAACGTGATTATGCGTATAAATCACGGCAGTCACGAATGGTTCATTGGACACAGAATGAAGACTCCTATAATGGAGTAGTTCAGAAAACGCTTCTCACAAAGGCGAACATTCACGTTCCAAAGACATTTGAGGCAGTACAGGACATGTCTGCCCGTCTTGGAATGTTCCCTGAAATAGATTTTGATACGAAACCAGAGGGAGACGAGAATGCCTCTGATTTAATGAAGCATCTATTCCTTTATGACGCGGCAAGATACGATTTGGACTATTTGTGGGAATTATCGAAGATTGAGGGTGGACTATATGGAAGACCAATCTTTGAGTTGATTCCCCATGAAGATGGAGTTGAGTTTCAACTCGTCGATGTAATGGCGTTTCTTATTGATGCACTTGCAACGACTCCGAAGAAAGCGCGTTATCTTGGTCGTCAATTTATCTACAAGACACCAGATGAACTATCTGAAGATGCTGATACATTCGGATATGATAAAAAGGAAATCAAGAGGGCGGTAAAACTTGCTTCTGATACTTTTAATGCGAACAACTCTGAACGGAGTACATTGAATCAACGTCTTTCATCATTGGGATATGATACAGTGACTATTGCAGGTTCCCCCGTTGTGAACGTTACTGAGTGGTACACTCATATTGGAAAAGAGAAATACCTTCTTACGATGGCAGAGGATATGTTCCTTCTTCGTGCGGTTAAAATCCAGGAGCTTGGTCTTAAGGAATTTCCATTCTGTTCTCGCGGTATGTATCCACGCAATGTTGCTTTCTGGAATCCTTCTGTTGCCGATATTTACCGAGACCCCAATAAAGCAATGGATGTCATCGCGAATCAACAACTTGACAATAATACCTATCGGAATTTCGGAATGATATTCGTTGATTCTGCAAGCGGTATCTCTCAATCTGTTCTTGTTCCTAGACCACTTGGTGTTCAAAAGGTGACGACTGGAACAAAGACAGTAAAGGATTCTATTCTTCCATACGTTCCTC
>JAKALG010000121.1 GCA_021813235.1 bacterium | reverse complement strand
AATAATTAAATATAAAAATATGGTGAAAGAACCAAATATTGAGCCAGAAAACCAAACTAAATGCGAAGCAACTGGCGGTAAACATTGTTGGATTTGGGATGAAGACATAGAAGACTGGTTTTGTGATGAGTGTGGAGTTTTAGAGAGTAATCAATAATAATTAAATATAAAAATATGCTAAGCGATATGTTAAAAGAGTTTGACGAAAAGTTTTCTGATAAAGAAGGATGTCAAGCATATTCCTCTAAGTGTGGGAAGAAAGACAAAAATGGTAAATTTATTTGTAGTTGTTGTGCGGCTTGGGGAGGACAACAAGGAGTAGCGAAGGATTGGAAAAAACCAACGTCATCTTCTAAAGAAATTAAGCAATTCATCACCGAACAAATATCTAAGGCGATAGATGAGGTTATTCCTGAGTATAAAACCAATCTTATAACAGAAAAGAGGAGATTGCGTTATTCTGATGTAGATTATGCTCGTAATAATTGTATAGACGAAATTAGGGCAAACAAAGATAAATTCTTAAATAATTAATCTATATGACAAAACATTATTTAATTTCAAGGTCATGGTATTATACTCCTTATGAAGAAAGAGATTATTTTTATCCTGCTAGAGAAAGAGAAAGAATAATAAAAGAAAAAGATGATAATTATAAATTAGAAAATGAAATACAAGAAAAAATAAATAAACTTGAAAACAGATTATCAAAAAAAATAAAGAAAAAAATAATTAGGAAAAGTTCAAAAAAATATTATGAATCTTTAATGGAAATAAATTATTTAAAAAATAAAGAATCTAATTATGCAAATTATTCGCTCGAAATGTTTAAAGAAGCATTACATATAAATAATAGTAATTATGGTTTTGGCGGAGAAATACATACTGATATGCCAGACAGGTTAATTTATGCAACCAAAGAAGATGAAAATGATTTTTTCGTAGTAAAGAATTACCGTGGAGAATATCACATACCAGTTGATGTTGCAGAATTTGTATATGAGATTAAAATAAATAATATAAATAAAGGAAATTATAAATCACATTGTGGGTAAAAAATCTAATTAAAGATTTAAGTAAATAATATAATTAAATGAAAACAAAAATGAAAACAAAAACACAACTAATCAATTACACGGCATACACATTTTCTCTTGTGTTTGTCATCATCGTTCTAAATAACTGCACAACTGCTTTAAGCAATCTATTGCAGAAACACACCGCTTTAGCTTATGGAGAATATCCAGTATTGGGGTTTAAGGCGGACATTACCAAGAATCATTACGAGTATAATGAGCAAGTCCCTGAAAAAGTTATTCTAGCTGAAATGAATAAACTAGCTGAACGATTTAATATTGACCCTGTAAAATGGGAAAAGCTTTTAAGGAATGAAGCTTCTTGCACTGAATACAATTACAAAAGACATAAATGCACTAAAGGCGAGTTAGACAATAAGGCTGAAAATCCTAATAGCACAGCAGTTGGTCTAGGGCAATATTTAATTTTGACTTGGTATGAAACCGAGAGCTGGAAGCAATTTCAAAAGGCTAGAACCGATTACAAAGCAAGTCTTTGGGAAATGGCGTTAGACCTTTCAAGCGGACAAGCAGACAAATGGAATGAAAGCAATAAAGTTATTGGTATTTATAATTATATGAAATAATATGTTATGTTTTAATTGCTACAATTCAGCTGATGGTGTATGTGATATGCACAAAAAAAAGAATGAAGAAGATTTTGTTACTTTCACTTCGACGCTATCTACGATGGATGAAAAGGAATATCTCGAAAGTCAAGTTACGTATTTAAGAAAACAACTAGATAAAAGAGATTTATTTTCGTTTTCAGTGCTTCTTATGATGTTTCCTATATTTTTCGCTACGACATTATTGGCTAAATATGATTTATTTATCTTTATAATGTTTGTTACTTTTGTTGTATATTGTAAAAAACTTTTAAAAGTAATTAAATAAACTATATGTCAAAAGAAAAAATACAGAAAGAAATTAAAAGAATAGAAAAAATCTTAGCCAAAGAAAAGAATTTAAACAAAATTACTTTCTATGAGGGATATTTAAAGGGGCTTAGATTTTGTGTAAATAATTAAATAAACTATATGTCAGATATATTAAAAGAAATAATGGAGGAGTTTGATAAATTGAAGTTTAATGTTAATGATTTGTCTACTGATGGAAAATTTAAAATTCAAGCTGGTTTATTACAGGAACTAATTGATTTAGCAACACCTTCAATTAAAAAAGAAATTAAACAATTCCTCCTAAAAGCAATCCAAAAAGAAAAAGAAACTATGGCTAGAGAGATGATTGGAGACGAAAACTTAATTATTACTAGGTCAGCTTATTCTGATATTTTAAAAGAAGTAGAAAGAATAATAGAAAAAGGTGAAAACTTTATGTCAGAAGAAAAATTAAAATGTCCTAGATGCTGCAAAACACCAAGATTTATGTTTCATATTTGCAAACCTACTTTTGATTGGATTGATAGACAAATAGAAAATGAAGTTAAGAGAGAAATAAAAAAGCATAATATTAACTTAGAATAAAAGGAGAACTAACAATGAAAGTAATCTGTCATTATTGCGGCAAGCACCTTTATAACAAACCTCCTTATGAGGACACAAAAACAGTAAAAAGCTCTTGCGCCGAGTGCGAAAGAAAAAACTCCGTTAAGTCGGAGTAGCCAGTTAAGCGGTGATACTGGGATAACAAAAATCACCGCACTAAATCTAAGATTATGCAAAATTATTTAGCAATCCAAAGAAGAAAAAAATTAACTACACAACAATCTGAGTTGTTAAAATTAATGTTAGAAAAAGTAGATAAAAATGAAACATTAAAATTTGATGAAGTTAAAAATTTATGGATAAATTATGTTGCAAATATATCTGACGGTAAGCCTGTTTATTTTGAATATTATCATCACAAAGACGAAGATGGAGAGTGGCGTGGTGGATATAGCCCGTTACTTGATTATTGTGTTGATATGCGTGTCAACCAGTGGTTGACTCTTAATATAGGTTCTTTAGTTATTAAAGGATATTTAAAAATAATTCCTAATATGGAAATGATAGCAATTAATTAAAATAAGTAACTATAATCCGCACTAAACTAACTATTATTAAATTATTATATGGAGAAAATAACAATTCAAGGAAAAATTGATACAAATCTAATCTCTGATGGATACCATACGTTTGGTGAGCTTTATGAGTTTAGAAAAGTTTATAACGCAGCTTTATTTAATGAATGGGCTAAACAAGGTAAAAACTCAGTTCATAAATCAAAAAAACACAATGACGGAGAAAAATGTTTCGGTGGTGGTTGGTTTGTAGTTGTGGCTATGTTGCCAGCAGGTCAAATCACTAATCATTACGAGATAAAGGACTGGGATTTATTCCAAATACCAGAAGAAGAAAAGGCTTTATTTGAATTTGATGGTCATACTCCAAAAGATTGTATTGATAGAATACTAGACACATTTATATAGAAAGAATAGACTTTTACCTAAAAACTAAAACTTAATTATTAATATAAAGCAGATGAAGAATAATATTGAAAAGACAGCCGAGCAATTACACATTTGGTATTTAGAGGCGACAAAAGAGTTA
>JAKALG010000120.1 GCA_021813235.1 bacterium | reverse complement strand
AGAGTGAACTTACTAACGCCCAATTGAATAGCGAGGCCGGCCACTGTGGGGACTTTATCGCCGAAATCATTAGAGTTTTCCGCGTATTTGCGGACGATTCCTAACATGCGTCGGTTCCATTTAGGCGGGCGGCCAGTATATGCCATGCGTGTTTGTTACGAATTGTTCATAGTATAGCATGTTTTGCGGGGCGGCACAATTATACGTCTTGCAACAAAAGTGCCCGTCTTTTATGGGCAAAGGTGGCGTCGTTTTTATTGCTACTGTGCTAAACGCCAATTGTTTTAGAGGCGGCAGCGGTTTGCAACAGTTGCAAAAGTTATCAACAGCTTGCTATTGACACGCCAAGAAATGGTGCAACAATGATGCCATATGGGAACATTATTCACGTTTGCGCTCGGATTTTTCTCGCGGGAAGTCGCTGCATGTATCAGGGCGGCGTTCCAAAAGTATCTGAAGCGCAGGAAGTTGGCGCGGGCGACAAGGATTGCCATGCGCACGGGCGTATTTACGCCATAGCTCTTTTCAACGCGAAGCCGTCAGGGGCGGCTCGCAATCAATCCGCGAACTGGCGCACTTTTATATCATTACGTGGCAGCACCACGAATGGCTAACGCCTTTATGCTCGCGGGTTGGTTGCGGGTTATCCCGCAGAAAATAATATAAAACCATGAGAACATTAACCGTACAACAAAAGAAACTTTTACGAGAATGGTTTAAAAAGAATTATGACGGAGGGTGCATGTTTGATATGGCGGACAAGATAGACAGCGAGACATATGAGAAAATAGAGGAATTGCACCCGACAGAGATACATTACCAAAACGTAAACCATTATCTCGAGGAATTGGTAAATCAAAAATAATAAAACACAACGAAATCGGGATATATAGTCGTTGATTTTTAGTCCCTACCACAACGCCACACAATGCGAACGCGTGGCGTATGGTGCGGAGTATACCGTGCCACGCATCCTGTGCGTGCGTTCCTTAACAATTAAAGAATAAAAGCATGAAAAAAATCACATTGCTTGATATCGGGTATTATCATCCATCTAACGCTAACTGGAATTACTACGTGCATATCGTTATAGACGAAACGGGGGCGCGTTGCTATCGTTCCACGTTTGGCGGAGAGGAAAGAATGCTTGAGAAAATGCGCTTTCGGGGGTATGAAGCCGAAAAATTGCCTTGTGGTATTGGTTCAAGTCCAGAGCATAAATGGAAAGACATCAAGGGCTTGAGAGACATTGAAGAATACACTGGGAAAAACTGGCAATCATAAACCTATGAAGCTATACGCTACAGTATCAAGCGAGCGGGCAACAAAAGGACAGGGCGGAAACGAATATATAATTATAGATATAAACGTTCTCGACCCTGTATCACCGCTCTACCATGTGGAAATTACGAAGGACTATCTTATATTAAGAGAGAAAGGATATAGCAATCCGATAATAACTCTCTATCATAAGGATATAAGACAGCAGTAAGAAAAAGGTGAAAAGCAAAAAGGCGAAACGGACGGGTTCATTGAAAACGTAGACCTGCCACAATAGCCAAAAAGCAAAAGAAATTGCAATACAAATCTTTTTGTGCTATACTCTATTATATGGAACAAAAAACTTGTATAGAGTGTGGCACACTTTTTACCTCGTTGGGTAGAAACCATAAAAGATGTGGTTCTGTAACGAACAAAACGGGTTGTTCTTGGAAACATAAGATGTTTCTTGCAACACACAATAAGAATGGCGAGAAAAGAAAATACAAAAGGTGCGGAAAGGATTGCCGTTCAATGCAACACTTACTTTGTAAGCTGGAGAACAACACAAAATGCCTACTGTGTGGAAGTACAGAAAACCTAACTGTAGACCACAAAAAACCGCGATGTATAGGCGGAAATGATGATATAGGAAACCTGCGTGTTCTATGTAAAAAATGCAATGTAGACGAGTACCACAAACTCGTAAATAAAGCATTAAGATATTACTTTGAACACAACGAAAGGTGAAAAGGCGATACTCAAAAGCCAAAAGACCGACAGAGCACAGACTGGCGGTTTTTTGTTTGATGAAAAAACGAACAATCGGCTATGCCAGAATGTGCAACAGTTGCAAACTTTAGAGAGACGACACCGAAACTATCAATACGACACCGAAACTGTGGATAAATGCTCCTTGACTGGTACGAAAAGGCGTGTGCTATGATATATGAGGTTCTTTCGGGCGAGAAGAAATTCTCGTGTTTACTTCAATGGGAGCGAGGCAAGAAATTGCTTCGCGCCCGAAGGAACTTTGAAAAATATATGTCATACTGCGAAACTTGTCCCAATAACGAATATGACCATCACGCGCATGAAATACCATTGCGTTGCAAGTCATGCGGTTACGGGTTCTATTACATGACAGAGTGTTCCAACTCATTGAATGAAGAAGAAAGAAATGGGGTTCTAAACAAAGCGGAAAGCATGAAGTGCCCGAAGTGTGGGAAAATAATGACGGCACTTTGGTAGTTCTTTTACAAAAACAAGATAGTGTATTGAGTGGTGTGGGTTAAGAATAAAACATATGGAATTGAAAGTGAACTTACCAAACCCTGACGAGATGAGCATAGAACAATGGTTCTCACAAATGCGTATCTCACTCAAGGCGGCAGAAAAAGCTTATCAAGAAGTGTTCAAAAACTTAACCGAAGAAGAAAGGAAGTTACAGATAGAGAATGATTGTGATAAGAAATTTTGGATTAGGTTTCAACTTCCATCCCTTGATGAAAATCTTGAAGATGATTTAGACCCAAACGGGGATAAGAGACAGAAAATCCAAATTGTCGTAAATAGCCTGTAATAGATAGTTAATAATTAACTGCCCACGCCACTGAGTACATTACAAATAGTGTATTGATGGGGGCGAGTAAGGGGCGTTTGCCACATAGCACGTCTTACTTGGTGTCAATCCTACTTCGCCCGTTTGAGAAAGGGAATGTGGATATAACGGGAAGATAAGATTGAACGCTAACAGGTTCCGTCCTCTGCCCCATCAGTACATTACAAAACAAGTCGGATATTGAGTGCGGACGTGGCGGACAGTGAGCCGCAGAGTTGGTTTTTCGAGAGTAGTCTATCCAGTTCGATTCTGGCATAAAAGTTTCAATACAGCATGAAACTGCAAGTCAAACCTTGCCGTCCGCACGCAGTACCAGACTGCAAAACAAACTAACGAATAAAAAATGGGAAGCGCACAATATCAGTTAAACTTAGTTGACTTAAAGAAAATAGGAATCGGAGCGTTGATTGCAATGGGAGGTGCTGGGATAACGTACGTGGCGCAAATCGTGCCATCGGTGAACTTTGGCGTATGGTCTCCAGTAGCCGCGGCATTGTTCGCAATACTCCTGAACGCTGCAAGAAAGTTTTTGCAGGACAATACGCAACAGTAAAAATATGAGCAGATTTTTAGAGAAGAGGCGAAAACGCCGATTCTTTTCAATTATCCTCAAAATTGCAATATCCATTACGTTCATAGGATATGCTTTTGTTGGAGTTGGAACTTTACACGCACAAGCACCTAACCTTCCAGATTTTAAGGGAAAAGCATGGCAAATTTCCCTATCGTGGTGCGAGAATCGCGGTCGT
>JAKALG010000119.1 GCA_021813235.1 bacterium | reverse complement strand
TGTGTTTTAATTTATATTCTTCTCCAAAATGGAAAGACACTATTAGATAATCAACTTGTTTTGACGCATTAGTAACTATTTCTGAAAAGCGAGGGTTGCTTGCAAGAAGAAGTCCAGCATCTTTTTCATTTGCACTCATCCAATTTGGTCCGACATCTGAAAACCCTAAATAGCCTATTTTTATTCCATATTTTTCAATAATTGTTGGTTGCTCTGCTTGCAATTCATTCATTCCTCCACCAGTATAGAGAATTCCATTTTCCTTTAAACGCGCCAAAGTATCAGCATATGCATTACGTCCCCAATCACCGACATGATTATTTGCAACAGAGACTATAGAAAAACCTGCTCCTTTGATTGCCGGAAGAACAGAAGGATCCATTCTAAATGAATATAAATTGTGTCTATCTTTCCCAATGTTTGAAACTGGCCCTTCTAAATTGGCAAAAGTAATATCATAATTTTTCAATATTTCTAAATTTTTAAAAAGCAGAGAGTAATCCCCATTGAAATTTTTATTTACAGAATTTTTGACTCCGCGATCAAGCATTATGTCTCCACCGAAAGAGAGTGTTATAGAGGTTTTTTCTTCCTCTTTAACAGGAGGTGTCGGAGCTTTTTCTTCCACTAAATATAAAGTAGGGAAGAGTAATGCAAAAAAGACAAGTAATATATAGAAAAGTTTTTTCATACTAATACATAATCTATTGTTTTTCTTTCCAAATCAACACTTTTTACTTTTATTCTGACGCTATCACCTAAACGATACTTTTTCTTCTTTTTTTGGCCGATTAATTCTAATTTTTTCTCATTATAAATATAAAAATCATCTGCCATATCTCGCACGCGCACTAGACCTTCGCATTTTGTTTCTGCTTCTTCCACATAGATGCCCCATTCTGTTATTCCACTGATAATTCCTTTAAACACTTTTGAAATACGAGAAGACATATATTCAACTTGTTTGTATTTTATAGAAGCTCTCTCTGCATCGGAAGCAAATTTTTCTCGCTCAGAGGTGTATCTAGAAATTTCTTCATAGATATTCAACTTCTCTTTGCCCACTTTCAATCCCTTCAAATAATCAGTCAAAAGTCTGTGCACCACTATGTCTGGATAACGTCTGATGGGGGAGGTGAAGTGGGTATAATATTCAAAGGCCAGTCCATAATGTCCGACATTTTTTGTAGAATAAATTGCTTTAGCCATAGAACGAATGACAGCTCGATGTACAGTATTCGCTTCATTTTTCCCCTCTAAGCTTTTTAGCAGATTGTTTATCTCATGTGTCGGTATTGCCCCATTTACTAAGGATATTTTGTGTCCTAAACTTCTTAGGAAAAAGGCTAAATCTTCCATTTTTTCTTTGCTGGGGTTGTCGTGTATACGATAGACGAAAACTCCACCTTCTTTTTTTGTCCCTTTGGAAATAGTTTCTGCCACTTTTTTATTTGCCAAAAGCATAAACTCTTCAATTAATTTATTTGAATCACCACGTTCCTTTTTTATGACTTTTGTTGGTACTCCATTTTTATCTAAAATAAATTTCACTTCTTCTTGCTCTAGCGATATTGCTCCATTTGCAAATCTTTCTTTCGTTAATTTTTTGGCTAAGTTATTTAAAATGGCAAGTTCCTTATGGAGAGGTGCGGAGGCATTTTTTATAGAATGTTCTGCTTCTTCATAAGTAAATCTTTTTTGAGAATGTATGACCGTGCGTCCAAACCATTCTTTTTTTACTTTTGCATTTTTGTCAATAATAAAAACAGCGCTCATCGTGAGTCTGTCTTTATGGGGGACTAGGGAACATAAATCATTGGAGAGTACTTCTGGAAGCATTGGTATCGTCCTGTCTACTAGATATACAGAAGTGCCTCTCTCTCTCGCTTCTTTATCGAGTTCACTGCCGATTTTTACATAATGTGATACATCGGCTATATGTATGCCTATTTCGTATTCATTGTTCTCAAGCTCTTTGAAAGATAATGCGTCGTCAAAATCTTTTGCATCTTCCGGGTCTATTGTAAAAGTAAGTGTTTTTCTGAAATCACGACGGCCATCATAATCTTCGCTTTTTATTCCTAAGCTTTTTATTTTTTTAGCCTCCTCCTCTACCTTTCCTGGCAAGTCACTATTAAAACCTTTTTCAATAGCTATGGCATACATCTCGGCATTGTTTTCACCTGGTTTACCTAAAATTTTTACTACTTTTCCTTCTGGAGCTTTTTGTGGGTCTTCCCAAAGAGTTATTTCCACATAAACTTTTTGCCCAACTTTTGCCCCGCCTAACATTTTTTCTGGAATCAAAATATCAGTATACATTTTCGTATCGTCAGGTTTTAGAAAAATTGGTCCGGAGAAGGTCGGACCTTCCTTTTGGGAAGTTTGGGAAGGTCCGACCTTCTCCAAAACTCCAGAAAAACCAATCTTTGCGCGAGAAATTATTTTTGATACTTCAGCTGTCTGGCGCCCTTTACCCTTGGGATGCAAAACAATCTCAACTGTGTCACCGTGAAGAGCTGTATTTAAATGCTTGAAATCAATTTCTGGATCTTTCCCGATAGCATTCGCTATCGAGGATCCACGACTTTTGGTCGGGACTTCATTCAATACTTTTACATACCCAGTGCCTTTTGCAGAAATAGAGATAATGCCCTGTATTCTTTTTATTTCCTTTTTCACTATTTAAATATAACACAAAGCGACAAAACAAACATTTTTTCACCACGAAAATTTTTTACTAAAAATTTTCTCTGTCCGTCGCCGTCGCTCCTACCAAGGGTTCAAAAATGTTTGTTTTGTCGCTTTTTCTTGCCTTTTTGGGGAATTATGTTAGACTGTCTTTATGTTAAAAATAAGATTACAAAGAATTGGCAGAAAGAACGACCCATCTTTTCGGGCGGTTTTGACTGATTCAAAAAACAGTACAAAAAGCGGTAAATTTTTAGAAATAGTTGGTACTTATAATCCAAAAGCGGGAGAGACTTCTTTCAAGACCGAAAGAATACAATATTGGGTAGGAAAAGGTGCACAGCTTTCTGATACAATGCACAATTTCATGGTGAGAGAGAAGGTGATAGAAGGAAAGAAAAAGAATGTTCTATCTAAGAAAAGTCCTACTCAAAAGAGAAAGGAGTTGAAAGCTAAAAAATAATTAGTTATACTTACTGGGAGCAGTGCAAACAATTTTTTAAGGTCGTAACGCTGCACAAGAATTTCAGCCAGAGGCTGATCCGCCTATGGCGGAAAAAATATTATAAAATAAATTTTACTGAAATATATGCAAGACGCTGATAAAGTATTTTTGGAGTATGTAGTAAAAGCATTGGTAGACAATCCGAACGATGTAAAACTCGATCGTACTGTCGATGAAATGGGTGTTCTCATCTCTCTTACAGTAAATCCTGCCGACATGGGTAAGATTATTGGAAGAATGGGAAACACAGCAAAAGCTATCCGTACATTGCTACGAATCATTGGTATGAAAAACAATGCTCGTGTTAATTTAAAAATTAACGAGCCAGAAGGTGGTATGAGACCTGAAGGAAGACCAGCAAGTGGAGGAATGGCTACAAAGACTGTTGATCAGGCCATGGAAGATTTGAAAGGAATCTAAATAGGCTCTAGGCAGTTAG
>JAKALG010000118.1 GCA_021813235.1 bacterium | reverse complement strand
CAAATACTCTCCTAAAAAATTGTTCGATAGTTTGTCGCGTCCTCTCTCATCAACGCCCACCCCTTCGTTTTGGGGTTGGTGGGGGTCGCTTTGCGTTGCTTTTTCGCCCTTGTTTTTGGGTTGGGAATCACTCATCATATCAGTCATGCGCTCGCTTCTTGTGTTGTTTCTTGAGCCAATCTAATATATTTGTTTGTTTTTCAGTGTATTTTCTTAATTCTTCTACTGTTATAAATCCAGTATCTGCTTCTTTGTGATGATTAGGGCATAACAATATCAAGTTGTCCTCAGTGTCTGTCCCGCCCTTGCTTACTGGTACTATATGGTGAATATCGCATCCCCCCTGTGGTTGACTCTGCCCTGAGGGTGTAGCATAGGGGACACTCCAACCACAAACGGCACATTTATAATTATGTTTTCTAATCGTATCTTTATAGATCTTGCCGGCTCTGTTGCGCTGCCGCATTCTATCAAGATTATATTGTTTGCCTGTTGCCAAGTCCTACCTTCTGTCATACTCGCTGGCTCCTCGCTGGCTCCTCGCTGGCTCGTTTTAGTTCAAAAACCGCTCTCACATAATCGTGCGAAATGTATGTTATGTAAAGTTGATGCTTTTCTACTCAATTATTTTGTCAAAATATCATACTGTCAAAATTGGTCAAAACCACTCCCCCACCCTGCTGGCATGGGTCTATTCATTTTCATCTTTTTGCTCGCTTGTGCTGTCTATCACATCACTATCAAGACTATCATTGTTCTTGCTTGCTTGCTTGTCTACGCTCATCTCGCTTGTAATCGCTTCGTTTGTGGTCATCTCGAGCGTTTTCGTTACTTTCTTGAGCGGATTACCGTCTTTACCCATCTTTGAATAGTCTATTGTTTCGCTAGATCGAGCCGTGATTGATTGCTTTTGAGTCAAATTATTAACATTTTCAGTCTTTTCGACTAATTTTAAGATTAGATTACCGTCTTTTTTGAGATCCGCATATTCTTCAACCTTTTTTAATAAGTCTGGGATACGCTCTTTTGTTAAATTAGCTTGATTGTAATACGTTACTAACTCACTATTTATCATATTTTTAGCTATATCGGTGTTCATCATGTTTTTAATACGTGATATTGTTATGATATCATTACGTTTATAAATTCTTAATGCAATGTCTTTATAGTCGTTGTCATTTAACTTTTTGAAATCCTTTTCGATTATTCTTTGGGCTGTTGCTGCAACTGCTTTAACAAATCTTAGACTTTTATATTCTTCACCCTTTCGGCTCTTTAATGCCTTAATTTTTTTTTGTGCTTTCTCTTCTATCGTATAAAATTCGCTTGCCATTCATTTTCTTACTTATTAAACTTGTCTCTAATCTATGCTGGTCTTGGTTAGTCTCAAATATGCCCTTAAAACTGCATTAGATAGCTTATGGGGGCTTAATTCTCTTTATTGGTGTTTTATATCGGCTATTATAGATAGCGTCTTAAAACGCTTTAAATTGTCTTTCTTGTTTTATAAGACTTGTCGTTTAGTTATAACTATTTTGTAACCTTTTGAGAATTTGCACCTTTTTAATACATTTGAACTTCACCCTTATTTATCAATGCTTTTTCTACCATACTTTACAATTTGTTTTTATTATGCCCCAGAATCGAACATTTACCCTTTTTGGTTTCTTTGTTTTTGGCTTGTATTCTCAATATTTATTTGGCATGCAAGTTGAAACATTATAACCATGAAACTAAACAACGTAAATATTGAAAACTTGATTACAGTTGCCGAACTAAAAGACTTAATAAAAATAAGTAAGACAGCAATTTATAAGGCAAAAGAAAACGACCGATTAGACTGGACTGAAATAGGCGGATTATTATTAATTGTAAAGAATGAGAAAATCTATAAACTTGGTAAGTAGTATTTTTTTTATATTAGAAGTTGAAAGTATTAAACTATATTAACTAATTAAGAGGAAACAAAATGACAATTAAAACAAGAAAATTAAAGGGTGAAGATTTTTTCTTTTGCGAAGAATGCGAGAAAGAAAAGTCTGATTTTTATTGCTATACTGATAATTTTAGAGAACAAACAATTTGCGAAATTTGTTTCAATAAACGATTTGCCGAAGAGCTAAAAGCGAAACATTTAGAGTGGTTTGAAAAAAACTTTAATAAAGAAGATTATCCGCCTACATTTTGGAAGCAGTTTGAGAATTGACAAATAATTTTAACTAACTAATTATAAGAGGTAAGAAGATGACAATCGCAGAAATTAAACGGCGGACACAAGAAACTAGTCCTTATTATTTTACACGTGATACAATGAAATTTTTCGGGCAAACAATGAGAGACTTTAAAGTCTGTAAACAATCGGACGGAAGATTTTTAATAACTGCACCAATGAGAGATCGAAACGGTAAAGTAATCGGAGAAAGTAAAAGATATTTTAATCCAGTCAACAATGAATTAGAGCATAACTAAATATAATTTTTTAACCTTATTAATAGGATGGTGTAAAATGAAAACGAAAGAGTTAACCGAGAAACAAATTGACCGCGCTTATGATGATTTTATAAACAATTTAATACCCTTCGGGAGTATGGATATTAGATTTTGCGTTCAAACAGCCCTTGAAGTAAATATTGATATGGACAAACTTGTTGATATCATTTCGGATTATTGCAAAGAAACAGAAACCGATCTTTTCAACAGCAAAAATACGGTTGATATTATTGCTATTTTAAACGACCACATTATACAAGAAGCAAGAAACGAAATTGACGAGAAATTGAATATTGATATCCAGAACGATTTTGATACTTATTTTTTCTCAAATTATATTGATTGTCCACTACAATATTCTGAAGAGTGCAAAAAAACTATTATGAATGCACTTAAAAAGAAAAAAATTGCACTTAAAGAATTAAGCGAATGCACGCAATACGTTTTAAATGAAATGGGTCTTGCATAACTTCACCCCTTGCGGTATAGCCGTGCCCGTTCAATCGGGACAAGGGACAAAAATTTACGGTAATAACCATAAAAATAATCAAATAAATAAGGATATAACCATATGAAAATCGAACTAACAAAAGAAGAACTTGATGCAATATCCTTTGCTCTTCTTGAAAGGATTAAGATTGTGCAGGAATTAGAAAACACTTTACCGAAAAGCTATAAAACAGAATTGCAAAAGTATATTGAGTTCACAATCCAACTGCATCGAAGAATTTGTGATGCAATGAAATAATAATTTTTTGATTCACTAACAATATAAAAGGAGTAGAGAAAATGAAGCAGATTAAAATCTTGGTCGAAGAAAAGAATTGGAAATTATCGGTAATGGAGGAAGAGGGGAACAGATTTCTATTTCTTGAAAATACAAAATCCGGTTTTTGTGATTGCCCTGTTTTGCACAACACTTCTATTGTTTATGACAAACCGGAAGGGGTACCACAATATATGAAAGAAAGAATTAATTGCTTTTATTCAAGCCATTTTTACTTTAATCGTCAAATTGAGAAAATAGCAGATTGCTTTATAAACTAACTAAACGGAGTGAAAAAATGAAAAAGTATTATTTAACCTACGTTTCTTTCGGTGACACAAGAGAATATCACGGTTCTTTTTCTGATTTCAGCAAGTTACCCGAAAATGCAATCTGGTTTGAATCTGAACAAGACGCCCGC
>JAKALG010000009.1 GCA_021813235.1 bacterium | reverse complement strand
CTTGCGGTGTTGGTTGTGGAGCAGTGGATTGTTGCTGAGTAGTAGCTTGTTGCTGTTGAGTAACTTGATTTTGTGCTTCTTGTGCTTTCTTTATCTCATCTCCAGCTTGTTTTGCCTGTATCTGTATATCAGTTATTTTTGAGATTGCATCTTTTGGGGTAATGACACTAGGGGCTGCTTGTTGTTGTGCCATTTGTTCTTTTGTAGCCGCAGTATAAGTTCCTGTTTTTGGATTGAAAATAGAACCTCCAAATTGTGCGTTTGGCACAGCGTTCGTATCAACTACGGTTTGTCCTTGTGAGTTTACATAAGTTGGTGAAGTACCTGATAATGTACTAGAAGCACCAGCTGGTGTAAATACGCTTTGTGTTCCTTGTGGAGTTATAACATTAGACCAAGTTCCTTGTGCCATATTATGGATTATCTTGTTTAATTAGTAGTGATGATGAAGATACTGACAGTCCTACTTTTATACTATTTGTTCCTGGAGATGTTCCGATTGAACCAGCTGTATTTGATAGATAGTAAGTTTTTCCAGTTGTTAACCCAGTCAATGAATCTGCTATGCCTGTAAATATTACTGAACCATTTGCAAGATATGAATTTGATGAGTTTGTGAATCCTACAAAGTTCTTTGACTCTACAGTTGAGTAATCAGCATCTGTTTTATATACATATCCTGATACTCTCGCTTCTACATAATTTATAGTAAACCACAAATCTTTTGACGATGATGTCCATGATGAAAGGTTAGTACTCGTAACTACATTTCCACCTGAATATCCACCTGCACTATTTCCATATATAATTACATCAGGGGCAGCACTACTGTTTCCTATATAGAATGAATATAAAGTATTTTTTGTCAACCTTGCAAGGTTTGATGAAAAGTCTAATGCTATAGCTGTCTCGGGTGTACTATTACCAACAGCGCTTATTGATGATGTTGACAAAGTAGAACCACTTGGTACTCCCCCCGATGTTGGTCTTATATATCCTACTATATTCTCACTTCCCCCCGGATTTGAGTTAGATGCGTGTACCACAATATTTGTAATAAATATATCGGTAGATGTTGGTGTAAGGAAAGTTTGTCCTGTATATACATACGTTGAACCATTATAGATACCATACCCCTCATTACTCGTTGTCTGGGATATGCTAGAAGTGGCAACTCCCTGTGTGGATGTTTCTGTCCCATCTGAAACGTATACAGCAGTTCCGGTTGCCATAGATTCACCCATCGTGAATGTGTTTAATAATTTTGATGATGCGTATAATGAATTATCAAGCAATCCATTTGAATTTAATCTTACTATTTTATTCGCAACTGAAGTAGTAGCTACATCATCATTCGTTACATATTTATTTGTTGCACTTGGCGTTCCTGAGGTTCCAGCTAAAGCGTCATTTTCACTTTGTGTTGGTACCCGTGTGTCATTATCTCCTACTACGATAGGATGTGTAGAACTTGCTGGGTCTGTCGATATAAACGCCGTACCTCTAGTTGTAGTAGACATAACAACTCCCCCCGCTACAATCTGTGCATCTACGTATGCTTTATTTGTTAAGTCCGCCACGTTTGACGGTGCGGCGGATGTTCTCGGAGCTAGAGTAAAAGTAGCTTGTCCTACTACGTTAAGTGTTCCTGAAGCAGTCAAGTTTGAAGCGATAGATTGAGCAGTCGTGGTTGAATTGGAAATAAATCCACTGTCTACATATCCTTTAATTGCAGGATTATAGTATGAAGTCGGTACAGGAAAAGTCCACGAACCAGTTATAGCTTCGTCATTTACTTTTGCAGCATATTGTGAATAGAAACCAGAGGTGTTAGAAACAACTACAGTTGCTCCTCCTGGGTGAGATTTTGTTAAACCTGATGTTTCAGTAAAAGATGTTGAGGTTGAGGTAAACGCAACGTGACTCACTCCAGTTAAAGTATTACCAGTAATACCTGTAAAACTTGCTTGTTCTTCACGTCCTGACTTCCCAGGCTCAATAGTCACATATCCTTTATATCCAAAGTTAGACATAGTCAAAGCATTTCCATCAATATCCTTTAACGAAGTCAAAGTAATTGAAGTTGCTCCAGCAGAAACACCAGAACCAGCCAAAATGAATGGCTGTAATTGAGCAGGAATGAATAAAGTTGCCGACACAAATGGTGTAAAATCAGCTAATGAAAATATAATTGCGAGAATTACACCGATTGATAATAAAAGTTTCTTCATATATGTATATTATACACTATTTTTGATAATTTTTCAATTTTTTATACTTTGATATTGTTGTTTCCTGCCTCTGTTCGTCTTGCTAACGCTCCAAATCCTAAAATTTCCCACTGATAATCTACTCCGATGGTAGAAAAATAGAATTGTACTTCATAAAATGGATAACGAGTCAACGTAAATATAATTCTAAACTTTGGAGGTAAAGAATCTGGTATATTCTCATTTAATCCACCGAGAGTATTCTTTCCGATTGACGATTTTCCAATAGAAGCCTGTTGTGAACCAAATTGGGCAACCAATGGGTCGGTTCCTGATATAGATTTTTCAATATTTGTTATAAATCCATCAGTTTCATAGTTGATTCCACAAGTTAAATTCTCTGTATTACCTGAAATATAGCCCTCTACATAGTATTCATCAAAGTCTTTTGTCTGACTTCGTGTACCATAGTTCTGATAACTGAATAATGCGGTTGCCTCAATGGGATTTCCATTATCATTAAATCCATCAAATAGCTTGAATGTTTCAGGAGATTGATACGAGTGCCCATATAACAGTCCGTCAATAATAGAAAATCTACTGATGGGCATAAGTTGTGGAGCCTCCCAATATTTCTTATTCATATTATAAATCAAAACCTTACCTTCTTTGGGTACTGAAATATAAATGAAGTTTCTATAATAGAATACTTGTCCATCTGTGAAGTCATATACATCAAAGTCATTCTTAATTGGGTCTGAGATGTTCCCTGATTGGGGTGTCGCAAGGTTGATAACTGTTCCGCCCTCAACAGATACACCAGGAGATTGCGTATTCGTTCCAGTATCTCGTCCCAACTCATCAAATGTAGGTTCATTCGTTACAAACACAACAGAGTTTTTTATCTTAGCTATAAGTTCTTGACTTTGCGCTGCTTGTTGATTCGATGTTTTTAATTTATCTATTGACAATATTTCTTTTGTGTTATCTGAGCTTAGTGTAAGTGATGTCTTATACCATAAATCTTTACCAGCAGTTATATATACTCCGTCTTCTTGAGCTATTATTCCTACGGGATTAGCATCTAAAGTAACCAACGCTCCTTCTCCTACTGCACGAGGTGTTGAGAAAGAATAATTTGTATAATCATTTACCTTAGAAAACAAAACATCTCTATTGTTGGTGTCTGCGAGTATTATCTGATTTCTATAATTTGCAATAAGGTCATTCTTAACTAGAGAATTACTAGTGAGTTGACTATTAGTCTGATACCCTATATTTTCTATAACTAATTCCCCCACTGTGACTCCAGTCGGTATTGATGCGACTCCTGTGAGAGCTAATGTTCCATATCCAGCAGAAACCGCATATTTTGTTCCGTTAATAACCACTACCTGTGTAGTTGAAATATCTGTATAAAATCCATCTTCTGCCCACGTATTAGTTCCTTGCTTTACGATAACCTTAGTAGCTGCATATGTTTCATATCCTATAAGTGTCTGATTACCAGCAGATAATGCAACTTGTGTGGTATTCGTAGTTCCTGGATTTTGTAATAATCCCAATAGGTTCGTAACAGTATCAGCTAAAGTTGCTCCGATTAAGACATTCCCAGCCGTTGCTCCAATTACAGAAACAAATGTGATAGTAATATCAGTTCCATTCACTGTGATAGTTAGAGTATCATTATTTGCTGGCTGAGCGGTTAATACAATAGAACCATCCAAACTCGTTCCTGCAAGTCCATTGATATAAAAAGATTGAGCGGTATTTGAAGATGTACCAGCATATGAAGTCAAAGAAGCTGAATTACCAGTTATCTTTATAGCGGTGTTATACGCTCCAGCAAATGTAGTTACTCCACCTGTCCATTGCCATAACCTATCAGTTCCATTCACCATCATTAAAAGTGCTTGTTTCTTTGTATCATCCCAAAAATCAGCAAATCTAAAATAATCCCCACCCGTTGCATCGTCTAAATCAATCCATAAAACCTCACCCGCTGTCAATGGTGTACCTAAATAATAATCACTTCCTGTGGCCACATATCTAAATTGTAATTTAGAATTACCAGCTCGTAAGTGTTGTATAGTTCCTGTGTGCATCTGCCAATCAAATGAAGCAAGTATAGCAGCCATTGTAGTATCTGCTTGTCCATCAAGAGTATATCCTTTACGAACACCAAAACGCCCACCAGTTGTGGTCAAAATATTCTGTGAACCTACTACAAGATAACCAGGAGGTAAGTTAGTTATATCTTCCTTGTTCCTATATCCATTATATGAAGTGACAAGCGTAAAATCAGAAGGAACAATAACGCTCCCGACATTCTTCGTCCCCTGCCCTGACATCTGTGCCTTTTTTTGTTCTGCTGTTTTTTTTATCATCGTGAGAAGTATCTACCGACAAAGTTACTGTATCTATTATTATCCGGTTGATAATACTGTTGCTGCGGAAGTATTATTTCGCTCTTATACATTGCTCGGTATCTATTGATGTTTTCTTGATAACCCTGTTGGCTGAATCCATAGTCAAAGGTGTTCATAGTCCCGAGGGTCTGTTGAAACACTAGTAATGCTGCCTGATATAAGAATACGTTATATGAATCAGTATCTAGGTTTATATAGATAGTTGACTCATCAACATTATCTGGTATTTTTTCATACCATACATTACTAGCATCTCTAAAGAGATATTTTGAATAATAACTCATCTCAAATATCGTTCCAATCTGAGAAGTTAGTTTATATACAAAGATTCCTGTTTGAGCGTTTCCATTTGTGTTTATAGTTATCCTCACATAGTTTACATTAGTTACATCGGGAGTTCCTACTTGTGTAGAACCCAACCAATCTGCTTGTATAATGTTCCATCCGTCTTGGAAAGCTAGTCCCTCTTGCGTAAGAGTAGAAGTGACACTCCAGTAGTTAGAAGCATCAGAACCCCAGCGTAATTCAACACTTGTTATATCCGAGGCAGTTGGGAAATATATTTTATAAAATTGAGAAGCCTGATTGAGATTGTTAGTTAAATCAACTGCGGTCATTGTTGAATTTTCTATATATCCTGACGCTCCTGTTAAATTAAATTGTAAACATCCTGAAAGCCACGCAAATCTTTCATAATTTGCCACTAAGTCTGAAGCTCCGCCACCGACAATCCATACTCCATTACCATTTATAGTATTTATATCATTTATAGTAACTCCCCTATCTGTTTTTGGTTGATTTGCTCTAATGGTCTTTGCTCCACTGTTAAATGAAAGAGAGAAACTAGGCTTTACGCTAGTCTTAGTTAAATCAAATGTCTTAGAATATTGACTTCGTGGATTATCATCGCTAATACGATTAATCTGTGGATAAAAATCAATTATCTTATTTCCTTTTAAGTCTGCAATCCCTGTATAATCATAGATACCATAAAATATAGGAGGTGTTTCAACAACTCTCTTTGTTTCCTGTGGGTCAATATCAGTGAGCACTTGACGAGCTGCCCGATATAATAACTGATTCACATTTTGAACCTTGTTTAAGGTTGTGCCGTGAAGCATTCCCTCTAAATCATTTTTTACGTCTACGATTGAGTACATTTTATTTTTTTATTAAACTACTCTGTGAGGTGTTTATAATACTATGAATCTGTGGTGCACCAACTGCTTTTGATATATTCTGGAACCATTCCTGTTGGTCTTTCTGTAATTGTTCTATAGTCGCGAGCCTTTGGACTATCTCTATCTTCAGTTCATTCTGGCTCTTTTGTGTCGCGTCAATACTTGATTCTACACCGCTTATTCTTGCTATTGCATTGTTATACACAATGCTTACTAAACCAATAGTTACTATTGATACAAAGCTGATTAATAGTTTGAAGTTGCTTTCCAAGTATTGCTTCATATTACTTTTCTATAACTGATAATGTAGAAGTACCCACACCGATACAGAATATCTGTCCAGTGTATTTTCCATTGTCTAAAGTAAGATGTTCACCCGTGGCAAGTCTCCATCCTTTGTTGACTGCGATTGATGAAGTGGAATTACCCGCTCCACAATATACGGTACTAGAACCATCATTTGATAGTTGTAAATATATTCTATTTGCATTCAATCCACTCAATACTGAAGTTGCGGTAGTCGTTGAAATAGATACTGAGCTAGAAACCGCATCTTGAAATGATAAGATTGGTGCATATGCACTTACACTCGGCTTTTGTGCCGTTGCTATAATACCTATAATACCAATAGTTAATGCAACGGAAATTATTATTGTATATATTATTGTTTTTAACATTTTTTTAATTTTACTTTTATCTCAATCCCAGTAAAGGGACTGAGTAAGAGTACAATTATGGGCACAATGCTGGCTTAGTAGTTGTTGAAACCATACTCCCCGCTCCATCAGCATAGATGTAATATGCTGTGGTTGTGGTTGCTCCATCATAAGTCTTTAAGCAAGTAATAGTGCTTGCTTTAGTAGCTGATAATGTTGACGAAATAGTAGTAGTTCCAGTTAACGAATTAGTACCAGAAAGAGTAGCTGCACCAGTCTGAGTTAATGTCCCAGTGTTGGTAATACCAGCTGCGGTAATGGTTCGTGAAGAACCAATAACCTCTACTCCATTCACATAATAACCATATCCATCATCAATGTAGCCATTCGGGAATCTGTTAGGTTGTCCAGCTCCTACCAATGTAGAACCTGAAAAGTTAACAATAACCGATACCAATAATGTTGCTACAACTCCGATAATTGCTCCGACGATATATTTTTTATCCATAGTCGTAAAAATTTAATAATAATAACGACCTATAGATTAAACTCCAGTTGAACCTACAGCTCCGACATAGTCTGGTGCATATACGCTTTCACGGAAGTTTGCTTGATAGAAGTAAGTACGATTATTTGAGTATTCCCATGAACGCAAGCTAGTTTCTACTCCCTGACGAATCAAACGAGTAACTGAGTGATTCTTTGCGAGCAAAAACCATGCAGTATCAGAACCTCCTGCTGCCAAATCCAAGTAAGGAGAAGTGTATACAGTGATTCCGTATGCTGAACGATATACGTTGATAGCGTTTTCTGCTGACTGAGCAACCAAAGCTGAATCAGTCAACTGAATAGCTAATTTGAATAATTTTGAAGGAACAAGCAAGATAGCAGGGACATTTCCCATGATAACTCCAGCTTGGTCGGGTTGCTGACGCAATGCAACGATTGCATCGTACAAAGTGCTATCTGAAAGCGCTCCAGAGATTACGTTTGAGTAAGTCTGTCCATTGATAAGAGTGTGAGAACCAATGAAGGCTGCTCCATCTGCAGTCAATGAAGTGGTAAACGCTCCACGGAAGAATTTGAACGCATTGTCATCCTGAGAGATGCGAGCTTTTGTCGCAAAATCAGTAACAGTACGTGCCCATACTCCGTGCATATTGTCGTCAAAGAGGTTCTTTGACAATTCAATTCCTTTCGCAAAATCCAATACTGGAATAGTCATCTTATTCGCAGCAGCTGGGGTTGAAAGAGGAACAGTGGTGGTTTCTCCAATATTATCAAACAATCCAACTCCTTTATATACTTGTTCAATATATGCTGAATGAGTGGTGTTCAATGGTTTGAAGAGTTCTGCAGTTCGTGCAGTTGCAATTCCAGGAAACGTAGCATCATACTCAAATTCTTGGAAGAATACGGTATCAAGCTCCGTTCGCGTAATTGCTAAGTTTTGTGCTTCTGTAAACATATTTTTTTATCTTAGTTTATTATGCGAGGTAGTTTACTCCGTTACGGAACGAGAAAGCTACAACTCCAGGATTCTTTGCAATATCCAAAGGCTCAATAACACAACCATAAGTTGCGCCATCAGAGGCTAAGATAGTGTAAGAACCAGCAGTCAAATCAATCAAAACACGAGAACCGACGAGTGCATCGTATTCTGCTTGAGTATCCCATGAAGTCGCAACGTTTGGTTTCATAGTGTAGACCACGTTTGGAACAATGGGCATAACTTCAACAGTTCCAGCTGCGGACGCAGTGTTGGTTGAAGTAGTAGTCGCAATTCCAGCGAGATAGTCAGTTCCTACCACAGGCTTATTGGTCGCCATAGGGGTAACCGCAGTTCCCGCCAATGCTTTCGCTACTGGCTCACCAGGATAAATCAAGGTGGCTGAAGCAGCTACGGCATATTTTTTAGTACCGATGTCCCCAAATTGTGCAGGACTCAATACTTTAATATCTCCTAATGCCATATTAATTAATTCTTAATAATGGCGCATTCTATCTATTTTTTATTCAGAAGTGGACTGATGTTCATATTCCCACTAGGATTTTGAGCTACCTTTGCTACAATATCAGGATTTAATCCTTTTGCTCGTAGTGCAGCTTCTTGTTCTTGTGTCCAATATGAAGCTCCTTTAGTGTTTGTGATTTCTTTTTCACTTGATGAACCTCCTGAGGTTGCTGTATTCACTTGTGAACGGTTAGATAGCGAGACAATAACTTCGTCTTTGATTTTAACTTCTTCACGAAGTTTGCGCACTTCTTCAGACTCCGATTGACTTGTGGAAGATTTTTCATCAAGAACTTTCTTAACGATTTCTTCAACACTCGGAACATCTGGAAGTTTGTCTCCTGTCGCATCGTTTACTGAATAACCCTTTGCTTTCAACAAACCATTTTTATAATTATCTCTATCTTCAGCAATCTTTGCTTTTTCAGCTTTCTCTTGCTCATAGAGGGCTTTATAATCAGGTTCTTGAACGACTGGAGCCTGTTCGTTCGTTGTTTCAACTCCTTTGTTTTGTTCGTCCATATTGTTTTAAGTCGGTTACTGCCGACCACAGTTATTTATTTTAAGTGGTTTTGACGCTTCTACCACCAAGAAAAATCCCCTGTTTTGAGGGGATTAATTCCAAAGGCAAGTGGAAACGATGAAATAAACACTCACCTTCGGGAGTAATCCTCTCAAAGGGTTTTCATCGTTATCCTAATTGTAACGTACGTCTATATTATAGCATATTATTCTCAACTTTTCCAATCGCGTTATATTCTGCCACTCTCCCATAACTTGTTTCAGCATCTTGTGGTTTATTTATTTTATAACTTTCTACTCTATTCACGATAATTTCAAGCAATCTCAAATTATAAAGCATCATTTTACCCGTTCTCATATCCTCAAAGTTCTGTGATTTATAGAACATAGTCTTTTGAGCTTCTGTTTTAATAGTGTCTACTAACAATGTCCATATTCTACAGTTCTTTAGATATACAGCTTCTTCTCTAAGATTCTTTAATTCCTCTTCGGTTATTTGTTCACCTGCTATCTTAAGAATGCCCTGACTTAATAAGTCTATATCTATTATATTATCTGGGTTTATAGATGCCAAACTCTCTGATAATTCCTTTCTGCCGTCGTGTTTTCCTTGCTCATATAAATCAATGAGTCCTTGCTCATTATTCTTACGAGCTTGTGAGAAACCTTGTATATGACCTTCTTGAAATCCAACCACTCGCATATCCTGCAATACATCTTCAATTCTGTCTTTAAGTAATAGAAATGCAATCCAATGAGTAAACTTCTCCCATTTGGTATATGCTGATTTTTTTAATAATTCGTTATAATTAGTTTTCATCTTTCTCGGTAAATTCGTCTACTAATTGACTTTTAATGTCTGAGAGGGGTCTATTCTTATTCTCATTTTGAACAATAATCTCAATGAGTCTAGGAAATCCCTCAATCATAACTGTCGCTGATGTAATAGTTTCTTGTCCAATGATAGACAACATTTTTTTCCAAAACTCTGTCTTTTCATCTTCAATTAACACATCCTCAATCTTTAGGTCTACAATTCTCATCTTGCCCATTAACTGAGTGAATGATTGTCTAATGACATTTGCAAGTGTATTCATAAATATACCTGCATCCATAATATTTTCACAATTATCAAATAACACCGGCAATACTTCTTCTCTAAGTATCTTACGCTGTCTTTTTGCTTCTGCTAATTGTTTTTCTTTTAACGCTTGCTGGTTTACTTGGAACTCCAGCTCCTTCTTCTGTTGCTCCCTCTGTGCTTGTTTCGCTTGGGACGCTGTCAATGATTTTTTCATCGTTGATTTGATTTACTAATAAATTAAATAATTCGTAGAAATCTGTTGATTTCTTTCCGGTAACTTCTTGTAGTTTTTCAATGGTTATAACTTGGAAACTTTCCTCAGTATATCCATCACACACTACTCTCGTACCAAATACTTCTGTACCAGTTGTTTTCTTCATATTAAAGATTGTAGCAATCTTCATACGAGTTTCTACTGGCAATCCTAACCAAATTGCTCGTGATAACATTGTTTCGTTTCTTAATTATTAACGACCTTTTACATCATAGGAGTTGCTCCTTGCGAGGCAACTTTCTGATTCAATCCTTGTTCTGTCGGGACATTCTGCATATTCTTTCCTTGTGGAATCATACTAGTAAGTGCGTTCATTGGTGTCTGTTGTTCCTTTATATATCGTGACGGGTCTTTCTTTGACTTAGGATTTACAGAAAGTACAAAGTCTTTGAATACTTGTTCCATATCAACAGGAACCCCAGCAGATGCAGCGGCAATAGATTTATCAAATGTATCTAAGTTAAACTGTCTTTCTAGCTCTTCGCTCATTGGATTCAATACATCAGGGTTAATCTGTGTAGTGAATTTTAAGTTTCTGAATAATACGGGATTTACTTTGTACAATTCTGTATCTGATTTTAGTCCGCCTCCTTCCATCATACAATCAAAGCTCATTCTTAGTTTCTCTTCATCAGAAGATATTGTTTCTGGTAATGAACTATCAAACTTAATCTTTCGTGTCTTTAATTCTCCGTTTACTTCCTTATTGTTGACTAAAAATGTTTTATATACAAGTTTGGTATTCTCCATTTGATTTACTTCTGCGATAGTGAGGAACTGTAGAATATCCCCTACTCGCAATCTTCCGAAATCTTTAACGAACTTAGAAATCATCTGAACGAATAATCCGAGAATAGTGTTTGCATTTTGCTGAAAGATTGATATTCCGTAAGCCGTTTGTTTCTTTCCTCCTAATTGAGAAAACATTGAGTCATTTGCAGTTTCTGATATAGACTTTTCAACATTAAACAACGCATTGATTCCACTGTTTATATCAACCCCTTGCGCGATAGGTCTCATTTGTGCATCAGGGCTTTGAATAGTAGTGACTGCTCCTGGAACATATACTTCACCTGATAGACTTTCTGCACCAGTAACAACCATTGGAGGAAATAGATTGAGATATGTTCCATCTATAATCATTGGATATAAGGTATTGATAATCTTCTCATCTTGAGCCATTTTGAATATCAAACTCTTGTAGTAAAAGAACTTACCTTCATCCACCAATTCATACCCGAATTTTACAAATGGATATAATTTATCTTTACGAGGATTAGGATTTTCTGGTTCACAAAGCATAACTCCATTTACCATAACAATCTTTACATCTAAACTCTTATTCCAATAGGTAACTTCTTCCACAAATTCAGGACGCATATTTATATCATATACTTCGTAAAATGTAGTATTTGCGTCATTATAGACTAGCTGTACTCCTTTTTTAACGAACTGGAAATTAGGATATGCCTGATATTTAATAGCTGCGTTCTCATAACTCATTACTCTGCGACGAACTAACCACGCTTGTTTTTGAATGTCGTGTTCATAGATATTCTCAATGAATAATTCATCCACAGGGACAACCTCATCTCTAAAACCTGAGAAGTCCTCATCTAACATTAACTTTTTAATCCATCTCCCGCCTTGTTTAATAGTTTTAACCTGACGATATACTTCTCCATATTCTGTGTAGATAATAGAAGCTGGATTTACAAGAGCTGATATAGTTGCATATAAAGCCGTAGTAGAGAAATCTGATTGATTTCCTGCCCATTCCATCAAATCTGACATTACGGTCGCTGCGTCTCTCTGTTCTTCTGAACTCTCATCTTGTGCAAATACTCTCGGATATAATATACGAGAAGTAGCGTGTCCTGCAACTGAAATTACTTTATTTCTCGCTATAGGACGCATAGCTTTAGAACGCCATGCTTGTAATATATCTCCTTCGTTTGGGTCTCCATTGTTTGGCTGATATGCGTTAAAAGCCATTTGGTCTACCATCATACGAGCCAATACAGATAAGTCGTTGAACTCTCTGCGTGGTTTACGCATAGTCAAATCACCCAATCTAAAGTGATTTACAATGAGTTGACGCATCTCTTTTGTAGCATCATCTGGTTGATAACTTGAGGCAACCGCATCAAACTTTTGCCCTTTTGTATCCATAGCATAGAACTTGTCTATACCAACTCCACTGTTAGATTTAGATACTTCTTGTTTTATATCGTAATCAATAAGCATTATTTGGATTTCATCGTTCCTTTACTTATTCTTATATACTTTTTTAATTCCCTGCCTTGTTTTTGGGCTTCTTTCTGTCTTTCCTTCAATGAGCCGCCCTCAAGAACACCAACTAATCTCTTGTGTTCCTTTATAAGGCTTGATAATGACTCGGAGTATTTCTTCATACATTACATTATAGCACAAAATGGATAATTACTCAACTTTATATTTGAAATGAGGATTGCCGATATTCTGATAATGCGTTCTGTTTTGTACACTTGTTATGCCTGAGCTAGATTCTCTCATTGATAAAGCATATCTCATAGCATCCATAGCGTGGTCATTCTCTTTAATAGGAATTTCTGGGTCTCTAATCTCCTTTTTATCAGGATAACAATAAGTTTCTAATTCATATATAGTGTTCACACACTTTTTGTTTACCTTTAGTCTACCAGACAGGAATAATTCCCTCACCTTTTGAATACCAGATTTAATACTGTCTTTATTTTTAACTACATCTCTTATATTAGCTCCTCTACGTCTTAATTCTTCAATAGCTGATGGTGCTTCTGGGTCTGGATAAATACCATTAAAACCCTGAGAAGAGGCATATTCTGCTATTTGAGATTCTGTTTTCCCTCTCTCATACCATTCGTCATCTATAAAATAATTCTTTTCTCCATCTATCTTTATAGTTAATATAGCAGCAGGATTTGTGAATCCAAAGTCTACACCGGCTATCTTCTCAAATGAATGGAATATATACGAATCATCGTATGTATGCTTATCTCTATTAAACTCTTTATAAACCAATCCTTCCATCTTTCTAAAATCTGCTAGAAATTCTTGTGCAAATCTATCCTCAGTCAATTCTTTCTTTGCCTTCTCTAATTCATCAACGGGGATAAATGGATTATCATACGATGTGAAATGGAAACTCTTATAATCTGGGTCTGTGTCTTGTAAATTATATAAGTCGTAGAAATGATTGAATCCTTTAGGAGTAGATATAAACAATGCCTCTCCTTTTGTATCAGTAAGAGTAGGTCTCAACACCTCTTGCCAATTTATCCAGAAATTACGCATAGAAGCTATTTCGTCTATAACAATGAAATCAAACTTCTGCCCACGAAGAGTCTCTATACTTTCCCATCCTCTGAGATATATAGTAGAAGCCCCACCGTCTTTTGTTTTCAAAGTAATTTCTAACCTACTCTCATTCACATCTTTAGAAGCTGGTAAACATACTTTCTTTAATTCCTGCCACGCAATATCTCTCGCTTGTTGATAGGTAGGAGCTATATACGCAATCTTTCTATCTTTCTTAAATACAGCTTTCCCAACCATTTCTAATACGGCTAGGGTTGTTTTCCCAAACCTTCTACCACAGTTTACGACACGAAATCTGTGTAAATCATTTGCTATTGTTTTCTGTGCTGGAGTTAGTATCATTCTTGTTTATTATCTCACTTGGTAAAATAAGTGGTGCACCATCTGCTCCAGTATGTTCTTGCCTTTCACTAAACTCATCTTTCTTCTTTCTTTTGAGATAATCCATAGCATTTTGGAAATTATCTGACATCTTATTAAATACTGTTTCTCTAGCTTTTAATATAGGTTTTTGCTTTAATGCGTTCTTTCTATCAATAAACTCTGGGCATAGTTTCTGATAGTCATATAATGTCTGATGAGATATGTTTGCATAAAAACAAGCCTCTTCATCAGTTCCCCCCAAAGAAAATACATACTCTAATTTATTGAGTGTCTCTTCTGTCATTACAGTAGGTCTTCCTGTCTTTTTTGTATAATTGTACTTCTTTGTCATAATCTTTTTGCCGTATCCATTATTTGTTTGAATGTCTCTCTCTCATTTTCCAGAATTATATCTACTATCGGCTTACAATAATCATAATAACGAGATGCTTCTGACTTATTCATACTTCCTCTGCTTACTAGTATATGTGTGACTATTTCCTTTGTTGTTAAACAATCATGCACATTATCAATCGTAGCGTTAAGTCGTTTTTTACCCTCATTACGTATAAAATCTATTTCTTCTTTAGCAACCATATTTCTTCATCGGTTTCTTGTTCTTTTGAGCTACTATAAACTTATCATTCCCCTTCCGACTTGCAATCTTTGAGGGAGAGAGTTCTTTATTTAGCTCATTCACAAATGCTTTACCTTTTTTATTTGAATCGGCGAGTTTTATCAACGCCATTTTTTTCATTCCTGCCATAGTTTTTTAGTGGTTTTTTATTTCTTTTTAAGACATCATACTTTTCATTTCCTAGATAGTTTATAATGTTCTCTGGTGAAAAGAATTCATTTACCTCATTCACAAACTCCTTTCCCTTTTTGTTTGAATCTGCCAACTTAGCTAAGATATTCTTATTCAATCCCATATTACATAATAACAGCTATCTTTCGTATAGTGTCTTTTGATGGTTTCTTTTTTACGACCTTGGTCTTCTTTTTAGCTTTTTTTGTACTTGCCATATAGCCTAGCTTTCTGTTTCTTGGTAAGAGTTCGTACGGCTTTTGTGGTTTTTTTACGAACATCTTTTTCCGTCATTTTTGGATGTTTTATATGCAACTCTTCGTGATAGATGGTATCTAGTAAATCAGGATATTTCTTTGCTCCTTTATTTACTGGTCTGACTTTAGATGGATTCTTTTTGATGAGCTTTTTATTGATTTTTATGGTTTTATTCCTTAAATCAGTCTCTCCATAAGAACCCATCTTGTTGTCTATCTTTCGCTTTATATACTTTTTAGCGAACCATTGTTCCATATAATTATTTCTTGCCCATTGCGGATAATTTCCCAAACTTCTTGGCTCCGTATTTCTTTCTTCCAATCCATGCCGCTAATGCCTTCGGATTTTTAGCACCCTTTGCACTAAGTTTAGACGTTAGTTGGGCAAATCTCTTCCCACTTCCAAGCTTCGGCTTCTTATATTTCTTCATCATCTTATGCTCTGACTTTTCCATTGATTTGGATTCTTTCATTTCGTGCTTTTTACCCTCCTTTTTTTCAGATTCCTTTGATTCTTTTACAACCTTTTTATATTTTTTTATTAAAGGTTTCCTAGAAGCGGAAATTAAATCTCCCGGCTTTGCAGACTCCTTTTTGAGACCGAATTTTTTGTATAAGTCTTTCATTTGTTTATTGTTATATACTCAATTATAGCATAACTTTAACTATTTTTCAACTTCTTTCTGTAATGAATTTGAATATCCAAGAGGGAGTATTGAGCGTAGTTTCATTACATCTCCATACTTAGGTTTATTGAAATCAAATTCCTTATCTGTCAATATGGTTGATAGAAAATGATTAACTCTTTCATATATTACCGAAAGTGCATATTGGTTAACATCATCTCTACTTTTTATTGACGATATATATTTATTTAATATATCTTCATTTATATTTAATTCTTTTAGTTCTTCCATAATAAATCAATTATAAAACTTCAAAACCACCCCCGTTAGAGAGTGGTTTATTTGTTATTTTCCGATTACTCCAAGAAGCATATCCTTTCCAATGCCAAAATCTTTACTCATCTTCTCAACCCATACTTGAATTAACTTCTCCTTAGTCTGTCTTAATTGAGTCTTTTGCGCAACATCGGCATAATTAATAGGTTTTCCATTTAACATAAACGCGTGGTACGCCTCAAACTCTTCATCTGTCAATCCACCGGTTAAACATTTATCAAAATAGTAACAAGCGGATGTAGCGTGTACTGATGCAACTGGAATCAGTAGCGTAAGTACAACTGCTGATATAATAATATATTTTTTCATATGTTTATTTATTTTTATTGCGACCTTTGTTGTATTTCATCATCGTTATCAATAACCGATGAGCCAACTGTATTTTGTACATATTTCTGATAGCATAGTATCCAATCATTCACTATACACCTCTGGGCATCTTCTGGCTTTATTTTACCACTTTTAACTTGTATTGCAAGTACAGATTCAAGAGCGTCTTTTCTTCCAAAGCCCCAATTAGTACCATTCCATATACTCACTTTTGGTTGTGCCCATAAGTTCTCTATATCATTTGAGCCACCAATAGATAATGGTATAAAATGGTCTATCTCTACTGTATCTGTGCAATCGTATAGCTTACATACCTGTTCCTTTTTAGAATTTGATACGTTTCTATGTGCCTGAGAATATGTTACACCATTATATAATTTTGTCAAGTCATCTATAGACTGTGTATCGTAATCCCCTTTGGTAGACTGACTAGGATATAGATACTCTGGAGCTATATGGTGTGGAGAAATCTGCGATAAAAACAACTTTCTTTGGTCATAGTACGATTTATAGGATAGAAATACTATAAATGCTAGAAGGATTGTTATTGATATTATTATTCGTTTCTTATTCATATTGTTTCTATAAACTCCTTACCAT
>JAKALG010000117.1 GCA_021813235.1 bacterium | reverse complement strand
TATCTGTCCCCCGATTATAAATATGATAATATTCACCAACTACAAAAGAATGTTTCCTCATATTTAAATTATATCACTTGGACATCCGATGTCCAAGTGGCTAAGACTTCACTTTTTGAGTTTTAACCACTACTATCTTTACTTGCTTGGCGGTGAGAATATTGGCTGTTTTGTCTAGGGTGCCAGAAATAACCACTTTCTGCCCGACAGCCAAGTCAGATATTCCCGCTTTTACTCCATTTTTGCTGTAAGTAGTGGAAGCATCAGTTTTAATATCTATGGCTCCTAAAGTTTTTGCTTTTACATTTTTCACTTCTATTGTGAAACCAGTGTCGCTTATAAGAGAGACAATTCCAGTAATATTGCTCTTGCCTTTGCTTTTTATCTTAGGAATATTTTTATTGTTTTTGTTCTGTTTTTGATAAGTTTGCTGTACCTTTTTAATACCTAGGTCTTGCGGTGTTGCCGCAAAAACAGATGTTCCTCCTACTAACAATGACAACGCTAGAGCACCTGTCGCGATATGTTTTTTGTATTTCATCCCGTTAGAAGTCACAAAACAATCATATTATTTTATTTATATTTTTGAAAAACAAATATACTTGATAGATTTTACTCGTTAGTATGACTTCTAACGGGATTCATCCCTCTTAATATAATAATTAAGTGACTTTAATTTAATTTATAAAATCTCCCGTTATAAACTGCGACCGCGGCTTCTAACGGGATCATATGTAGTCAATATTAAACTTTTATTATGAACTCACTATGAAGAAATAGGCAAAGATATAGTGACACTAGTCCCTTTATCCACTTGGCTTTTTATAGAGATTGACCCTTTATGATTTTCAATAATTTTTTTAGAAAGTGTCAGCCCAAGCCCTGCCCCAGTCGTATTGCGGGCAACATCCCCTCTAAAAAATGAATCATATATCTTATCAATAATATCTTTTGATATACCAATTCCTGTATCGCTTACTGTCAGAATATACTTACCAGAAGTAATTTTATCGGAAATAGAGATTGCGCCATTTTTGGGAGTATATTTAATAGCATTATCCAAAATATTATAGAAAACACGCCCAAGCTCCATTTTATCCCCTTTGACAAGAGCTTTATTTTCTAATTTGGTCTCAATATTTATTTCTTTTTCTTTGGCTAAATTTTTGTTTTTCTCTACTATAGATTTCACTAATTCGCCAATATCAATCGTCTCATACTTTATCTGTATCGGCATGTCATATTTTGATATATCCAATAAATTGTTACTGAGTTTGGAAAATTCTCTCATTTCATTCAAAGTATCTTCCAGTGTTTCTTTCGCTCCGGCAAAATCTAATTTTTTGTTATCTAGATTGACTTCAAGCCCGGAGATAATCACTGCGATAGGAGTACGAAGCTCATGAGAAGCATCCGCAATAAATCTTTTTTGTTTTTCCATATTGGACTTTATGGGCTTCAATGTCTCATAGGTAAGCAAATATCCTAAAATAACAATAAAAAATATTATTATAAGATTTATGGTCAAAAAACGATCCAACAAAATATCTCTAGCATTAGTGATGAGCGCTTGAGAAATATCTAAGTCAAATTCCTTTTCTCCGATTGACCGAGAAAGATTGGCCAAAATCGTATTATAGAGAGCAAAGCTAGAACTAGCTAAAATTATTACAACTGTAATTGAATAATAAAAAGTAAGTCTAAGTCGTGCTACAAAAAATTCATCAGGTTTATAATTACCCTTCAATTTTGTAACCAACTCCACGAATTGTTTGTATAATTTTTGCATTGTCGTGAATTTTTCTTCTTAAATTCTTGATATGGACATCTACAGTATTACTAAATGATGAATCCGCAAAATCCCAAGCGTGAGAATAGAGTTCATCTCGAGTCACTACTTTATCAATATTACGCATTAAATATTCTAGTACCATAAATTCTTTGAGTGTCAGAGTAATAGGTTTATTTTTGTAGGTTACTACCCTACTGACCGTATTGATACTAATGTCTTTGAATGTAAGGATAAGGGGAGCAGATTGTTTTGGACGTCGCAATAATGCATTGATACGAGCCAAAAGTTCTTTAAAAGCAAAAGGCTTTGCTAAATAATCATCTGCCCCAGCATCAAGTCCCTTCACTTTGTCATCTGTGGTGCTAAGAGCGGTCAGCATAAGCACCGGAACAGTAACGTCATTTTCCCTCCAAGAGAGGCAAACAGAAACCCCATCTTTTCCCGACAACATTCTGTCTAAGACTACTAAATCATATTCATCACGATTTATCAATATTCTACGTTCTGCAGCGAGACCTTCTTCTATTATATCAACAGCATATCCTTCTTGCATAAGGCCCTGTTTTAAATTTTCTGCTAATTTTTTATTGTCTTCTACAACTAATATTTTCATATACTATAATAATATCACTTTAAGGTGAAATCTTCATGAAGTCTAAAAAAACCATATTTCTATGGCTCCTTTTCGATGCGCGGCCGAGCGGATTTGAACCGCCAACCTCTCGCGTGACAGGCGAGTGCTACTAACCAGTTGAGCTACGGCCGCATGTTGTTTTTAATATACCTTTCAAACACTATTTTCTTCCTTTCTAAACAAAACGCCTCACAGGTCTTATTATACATAATTTTATGTAATTTCAAAGAGTCTCTAGTACTAAACAACAATCTACTACAATTCTTGTTTTTAATTCCAAAAATACTACCCCCTTCTATTCCCAAGCTCTTTAAAATCTTATGTAAATCAATTAAAAATTCTTTTGATGCACTAGTAAATGCAACTTGTAAAGTCATCGTCTGTATTTTTCTCTCTTTATGCATAAATCCCATCCATACATTCCCATCGCCATCAAAATAACCTCTAATAAAATCAGCCAAATATTTCTGGGGTAAATTAGGAAATTCCATCCTTTTTGTCTTAGTCTCTTTAAGCTTAAGAACATATAAATCCTCCACCATTTCTTTGCTCCCAATTTGTAATCTAAAAACGTTACCACTTCTAGAATTTCTCTTAGAAACTTTGTGATTTGACCCCATTGATTCTCTTATTTTTAAAAGAAGCCCTTCATCAGCAGAATGAAAAGAAAAATAATAACCCCCTCTTTTTGTCACACTTATACTACCATCTGCAAAAAGAAAACCTAAAATATAAACCATTTCATGTGTCCATTTCTTAAAAAAATCCTTATTTATTTTTTTATATATAAACACTTACATATTATAACATACAACAGTATAGTATACTAACCATATTTAGTGGAAAAATTTGTGTCGGCGGCAGGGAGTGCGCCTGCGACCCCGGGCTTATGAGTCCCGTGCTCTACTAACTGAGCTACGCCGACATATCATAACTATACTATATTCCGACAATTAGACATGTGCCATGTCACTTGGCGGACTTGTTGCGGGGTCACGAATCGAACGTGAGTCTTAAGGTTATGAGCCTTACGAGATACCTCTTCTCTACCCCGCTATATAATAAAGTGCCTCTTAAAAGGCACTTTCACATTTTACCCTATTTTTTTAAAAAATACAACTTTATATATACCCAAATTCCATAAAAATACTCTCATAGAGAGCAATTACCCTTTTGGCTTCATGAAGCGAAAGCTGAAAAGAAGAACCTTCATGGGCTATCTTATTTCTTATATTATGAACTTCCCAAGCGGCATTAAGACTGCGAAAATTATTTATATTTGCATTTTTCAACTTATCTCCCAAGTTATCTCCTTTAAAACCAAGACCGGTAAGCAAGTCAAAAAGCATAGAGTCAGCTTCAATAACTGCTAGCTTCCAGTCGTTTTCAT
>JAKALG010000116.1 GCA_021813235.1 bacterium | reverse complement strand
GGTAAATTCCAGCTTTGCCATAATGCCTATAGACGCACAGGAGAAAAATGCGGCAAAAAAGGCTGTAAGGGTATTATTTTAAGGAAAATAATAAATGGCCGTAGCGCACATTTTTGCTCTATACACCAAAAATAAAATAAAGAAATATAAAATTTAGAAAGCCTTGCGCAGGAGCTTAGAAAATAAAGGAGGTATTCCGACTATTATTTTCTTGAGCGACGAGCAGTTCGCTGGCAAAGCTTTGCCAGATAGATTGCTTTATAAATTTTGATATTTCTTTATTTTTATATCTTCAATATTCCAAACAAAGCAATTCCGCAAGCGACAGAAACATTCAGAGATTCTTTTTTGCCACGCATTGGGATTTCGGCAATTATGTCACATTTTGCAAGTATATTTTTTGGAATTCCTGTCACTTCTGCCCCCACAATAAAAACATTTTTATCGTGTAAATTCACTTTTTTATAATCAACCGATTTTTTATCTTGTTCTATCCCTACTATCAAATACTTTTCTTCTTTCAATTTTTTAAGAAGAGGTAAAATATTTTTCTTATACTCCCATTTAACAAACTCCTCTGCTCCCAAAGCAGATTTCGCCATATCTTTACGAATTTTCCCAAATCTATCAAGAGGGGTAGGCGTATACCCCGTCAAATAAATTTTGTTTATATCTGCCGCATCAGCAGTTCGAAACATCGCTCCGACGTTCGTCACACTTCTGATGTCATTTATTATTAAAATATTTTCTTGTTGTTTTTTCATTTCTTTAAATTTCTTAGTATACAATATACTGTATACTAACGTTTTCTAACTATTTAATATACCTCTTGTTGATAGCACCTCTCACAATAAATAATCTCCGGACGTTCTGGGGAGTAAGAAGTCTCAAACTCGTTTTGACAACCTTCCTTCATACAATGTCTATGCCAAAGTTTCATTGGATTTCTCTTTCTAAGCCTCTGATAATGTCGGCAATTCGGACATAGTCTAGGTATGGGTAATTTCATTTTCTGGTAAAAAAATAATTCATCCGGAATAATTTTGAATGCTTCAGTACATTGTTCATTGCATTTCCCTTCATGTTTGCATCCTATTACCTTACCCAATATCTCTTCTCCGACATTGCTAATATTTTCTGGTAAATCTACTGATTTTATATCAATAGCATAGTTTCTTTCTTTCTTTTCTCTCCAAGAATAACCTTTTTCAAAAACTTCTTCTCTAGAAAGAGGAAAATATTCTTGAGCTATCGTTTCATTGTAGGCCCAAGGAGAAATTTCTATAGGAAAAAACTCACCGTATTTGTATACCCTTTCCTTCTTGTCTACATAGGGCATATTGTTCATTTGTTGGATAATTTTTGGCACCAATTCTTGGTATTCTTTTTTTGTATATTGTTTATTTAAAATACAATATTCTTTTCCTGTTAAACCAACACAACCAAAAAGATTTGAGGAGGACTGACAAGTAAAACAATAAGAGCAACCATTGGAACTGTAAACGGTTATTCCACACAAATTATTCATTCCTACATTGTTATCTACCCCTTCATAAAATAGCTCTGTTTTATAGTTTCCATATACATCATAATTATTTTTCATTTCTAATGAGTGTATAGCATATCTTGAATCTTCAACATTATTATATATATCAAAACAATCCTTACAGTTTTTTGATTTATCTATATTATGTCCTGTACAATCCTTGGAATGATAGATGTTGGCAAAACGTCGTATTGCTTTATCTTTTAATTCTTTTTCAAATTTGTTTTTAATTTCCTCAAAATTTTTACTATTTTCTAATTCAAGAGATTTTAATTTAGTTAAATATTCTTCTTTTTCCAATTGAACGTTAAATAAACAATATGATTTGTTTACTAGATTGGTACAACCTAAACAATCATTACAATTTCTACACCCATAAAGAAAATACGAATTTACACAAGATACACAACTTTGACTTGAAATTGTTTTAAAACAATCAAAACAATCTACTAAATCAAAACACAACTCATTGTGGGTAGAGGTTAATAAATCTTGGGAGTCTTTAGAAAAACTAGATCTATTTAAATAACTTGAATTTTCACTGAAACCGGTACCAAAAACTAGATAACAATTTTTATCACTTTCAATATAGTTTGAATATTGAGAATTTACTGAGTTCATATTTTGAAGATAAGGCAATGGGACTCTCTTCAATAAACTATCAAATTGTTCAAAAAATGGCTTGGAAAAATCGTAATCAGAACCGTATTCCATAGGGTCCCACTTATCACTCCACCAATATTCTTTATTATAAATTTTATATGGAGAATCTGGATGATACATGCTTATTATTTCTTCACCATTTTTTGATGCACTATCTTTTTTCTTATATAAATTTCTTTCATTTCGCCAAGCAAAACGTCTAATCATTCTGCATTCTATACAAAAAGTCGGCGGAGGAACTTTCATTTTTTCATAAAAAGAAAAATCATCAGGCTCTATAATAAAGTCTTTTTTACAGTTCTGACAATTTCTGGTTTCGGAATTCATAAAAATATTATACTACTTTAAAAAGTTTTTATTCCTTAATTTTTTATGATAAGCAATAGCAAAACGATGGGCTTCATTGTTTGCTAATAAAATTTCTCTTTTGTATTTTAGGGCAATTTTCTTGTCGCCCAAAATAGCCTTTGCTTTGTGTCTATCGTCCTTTAATACAGAAACAACCTCTATTTTTAAGCCCATTTTGGCTAAAACAGCCTTAGCTACGTTGATTTGGGCTATTCCCCCATCTACCACAATAAGCCCTGGAAAAGGCCATTCTGTGTGTGTTAGGCGCCTTTCTAGCACTTCTTTTAAGGCCCCGGTGTCATTCGCATCTTCTTGGCTTCTAATCTTGAATTTTTTGTATTCACTTTTTTCTATTTCTCCATTTTCTACAACAACCATCACCCCAACCATATTTTTCCCAGACATGTGGGCAATGTCGTAGGCTTCTACCCTGCGGAGATTTCTTTCAATTTTGAGCTTCCCGAGGGTCCCGCCCCTGTACTCAGGGGAAGGGCGCAGGGACGAAAAATTGGAAGAAAACTTTGCAGGGGTTTTTATAAGGGGCGCAGGACCAAAAATTTTATTATCTGCTCCGCTGTTACTTTTTATTAATGCCACGTCATTAATATGTTGAAGTGCAAAAATTTGTTTTTTTACTTCCCCCGCTTTTTCAAATTCTCTAACTTTTGCATATTCTTTCATTTCTTTTTTCAAATTACTCAAAATCTTTTTCTTTTTGCCTTCAAAAAGTAACTTGATGTTTTTAATATTATTTTTATTCTCTACTAAATCTTCTGGTACTAATTTTATTTGTTTATAAAATTCATCTCTTCCTTTTGTACCCTTTCTGTCATCAAAATAAGGAAAAATTTTCCTTATAATTTTCAAGGCTTCGCGCAATTGATTGCCATTTGGAAAAGGACCAAAGAAAGAAGAATATTTTTCTTTATTGAGTATCTTCCCTCGCACTATGGCTATCTTTTTGTCTTTAGTAATACAAACATAGTTGAAACTTTTATCAGATTTTTCTTTAGTATTGTATTTCGGTTGATGTTTTTTTATTAAAACTGCTTCTAAAATAAGAGCTTCTAAAACACTCTCTGTCTCTTGCCAATCTATTTTGTCTGCTTTAGAAATTAAATCGACAAGTATCAGACCCCTAGTCTCAATCAGGTCTTTTCCAAAATAACTTTTGACTCTATCTTTGAGAGAAGTCGCTTTACCAATATATAAAATTTCTTTTCCTTTCTTAAAAAAGTAAACACCTGGTTTATTTGGTAATCTTATTTTTTTTAGATAT
>JAKALG010000115.1 GCA_021813235.1 bacterium | reverse complement strand
AAAGATCATGCTCTGCAACAATAGACCCTAAAGAATGTATCAACTCTTTAAGTTCTTCAAAAATAGCTTGCTCTTCTTTGTAAGCAGGAGATTTCTTGATCAAAGCGAGTGCTGCGTCTTCAATCTGGCGGACACGCTCTCTCGTGATATTATATTTTTTACCTATTTCTTCAAGAGTCTTTCTTTCTGCATCAGCTGTCAAGCCAAAACGATTCATGATGACATCGCGAGTACGATCCTGAAGGTGTGAAGTTATTTTTTTAGTGACTTGTTTTGGTTTGAAAGTTATTGTTGCCATAATTTTTATAAATAATTTTTTATTAATTAAATTGCATGCCTATATAATACACCTATGTTAACTTAATGTCAACTGTTTCGACACTCTGTATCAAAAATTTTAGAGACCCAGTGTCTATTTTTTTCTTAACGCTCTCGCACGATCAATTTCAGTTAAATATTTCTTACGAATTCGAACTGATTTTGGGGTTATTTCCAAGTATTCATCTCCATTCATAACCTCAAGACCCCGCTCAATACTCAATATAAATGGTGGATTTAGGTATATGGCCTCGTCTGTACCTGAAGCTCTCATATTGGTAAGCTGTTTACCTTTTGTGGGATTTACAGACATATCATCGCCTTTTAAGACGTTACCAATAACCATTCCTTCATATATTTCTGTCCCATGCCCAATATACATAATACCACGTTCTTGTAAATTTGCAAGGGAGAAAGCCACAGCCTTACCAGAAACCATGGAAATCATAGATCCATATTCACGCTTTTTTATTTCACCTGCGTACTCTTTAAAACCGATAACCCTTGAAGACATTATTCCTTCCCCTTTCGTATCTATTATAAATTCTCCACGATAACCCAAAAGTCCACGAGTTGGTATATCAAAAATAATTCTAGCAATACCATGTTTCTCTACCATGTCTTTCATCAACCCTCTGCGTTTGTTTATTTTTTCTATAACCGTACCAGAAGATTCCATCGGCACATCTATCACTAACTCTTCATACGGTTCTGTCTTTACTCCATCATGTTCTTTGATGATGACTTCTGGTTGAGAGACTTGCATTTCAAATCCTTCACGGCGCATGTTTTCCAAAAGTATCGCAATGTGTAATTCTCCTCTTCCATAAATTTTGAAAAATGATGGACCCATCTTGTCGCCCTGGTCCGGAGAAAAATCAACTTTAAGTCCAACATTTATTTCAAGTTCTTTTTCTAATCTTTCTTTAATCTGTCGAGAAGTGACAAATTTGCCCTCGCGTCCGGCAAATGGAGAATCGTTTACTAAAAAATTAAGAGACAGAGTCGGCTCATCAATCGCAATATGTGGGAGTTGCTCTACGCTTTCATCTTCACAAATAGTCTCTCCAATATAAATATCTGGAATTCCAGATAAAAGCACAATGTCACCAGAAGTCGCTTCCGCTACTTCTTTTCTATTTATTCCTTCAAAGCCAAAAAGCTTGGTTATCTTTCCTGTTCTACTAATTCCCTGTTCTCCTTTTATAAAAACCTGATTTCCTGAAACCATTTTACCAGAATAGATTCGTGCGACAGCCATACGTCCCAAGAAATTGTCATAACCCAAGTTGAAAACTTGAGCAGACATTTTTTTATCCACATTTAAAGAAGCAGGTTGTACATGTTCTAATATTACATCCAAAAGTGGAGACAAATCTTGAGACTTGGGAGCCGAGCTTCCAAGAGGGAGCTCGGCTCCCAAGTCTTTATCTTCTATTTTTCTAAAAGCTTTTCCTTCACGCCCAATAGCATAGACAGTTTCAAAATTTGCCTGTTCATCGTTTGCACCTAGTTCAAAAAATAATTCTAAAACTTCTTCATGCACTCTGTGTGGGTCGGAAGCAGGTTTGTCTATCTTGTTTATAACCACAATAGGTTTAATGCCAAGCTCAAGTGATTTCTTCAAAACGAACCTAGTCTGAGGCATTGGTCCTTCTACAGCGTCTACCAGCAACAAGACTGAGTCAACAGCACGAAGCACACGTTCTACTTCCGAACCGAAATCTGCGTGACCTGGAGTATCCACAATATTTATTTTCGTACCTTTGTACATAATAGAGGTATTTTTAGAATAAATAGTAATACCTCGCTCTTTTTCTAGAGCATTTGAATCCATTGATATATTTTCATCTTGAAGTCCCCCGTTCTGTTTCATCAAGGCATCCGTCAGAGTCGTTTTGCCATGGTCCACATGGGCGATGATTGCGATATTGCGTATTTCCATAGTTTATAAACGAAAAAAGCCCCTTAGGCCTCATTCGATTAAATATATAATAGCATACTTTTTAAAAAATAACAAATAAAAAGCCCCGGGATACCGAGGCCAAAATAAAACTTAGAATTTGTTTATGAGAGAATGAAAACACCTAACGTCAAACTTACCTTCTTCTAACGCATTTCTCGTAATTACTACAAGATATTCATCCCCTCTTTCTTCAATTTTTTGATTTACTTCTTCCTCTAGTTCCTCTATTTTAAAAGGAATCTTGGATTGAAAAATGAAACCTCCCCCTGGTTCTAGCTCCAGAAAAAATCTTTGATCTGCTATTTCCATGGGATTCTTCATAAGAAAGAGCGATTTCCACATAGTTACCTCCACAATTTATTCAAAAGAATAGTACCATTTTATATGAGAAAATCAATATATAGCTTAAGAAAAAACATTATGAGATTTTATGTAATGATATTCATGAATTGTTAAGGAGATGATGACCAAATCTAGAATCGTCAGCAATAGTAGCGGGACTGAAAAGGTATGTAGATAACGATAAACTTCATAAATAATAAATAAACTGAAAACTACGATGGAAATTGGATAAGCCAAAAGCTTTCTTTCTAAAAGCCCTACCACTAAGAAAAGTTTAATGACCCCGTGAGTAAATAAATAAAAAGCTAAAAGATATTTTGTATGAATAGAAAAATTATTAGTTATGGTCATAAAATAGTTCACAAATAAATCTCTAGGGTCCTCTAGAAGCTCTCCGTGAGAGAGAAATGTGACGATGGAAACGATAAATGTTTTCGTTACAAAAAACGCAATAATTCCTGTGACCATTTCCAGGAAAGCATACACCCCCTTCACGACGACGGTCACTTCAAAAATAGAATGAATTTTTTCTTCACTAATTTTCTTCAATTTGTTTGGTAATTTTATCAACTAAATTATAATATTTCTCTGACCTTTTATCGCGAGGTCTCGCGATTTTCACTTCAAAGCTATCTTTCACAAAAGTCGGCCTCGGGGCAAAGACAAAAATCCTATCGGAAAGCTCCACTGCTTCTTCCACTAGATGAGTCACCATAATGATAGTCACTTTGTATTTAAGCCATATATCTAAAAGTTCGGCTCGTAATTTCTCCGCAGTCAAAACATCCAAGCTAGAAAACGGCTCATCTATTAATAAAACATCTGGATTAACGGCCAGGGCCCTCGCTATGCCTACTCTTTGCTTCATACCACCTGAGAGCTCAATCGGGTATTCGTTTTCAAAACCTGAAAGCCCCACTTCTTCAATTTTTTTCGCAACAATTTTTTCCCTTTCGCTTTTTTTAATTCCTTCCATTTTTAAACCAAATTCAATATTTTCTTTAACGGAGAGCCATGGGAAAAGAGCCGAATTTTGAAAAACCATAGCCACTTTTTTTGCTTTAGAAATAACTTTTCCTCTTTTTGTTTTTATCAATCCTGAAAGGATTTTCAAAATAGTAGATTTACCACAACCAGATGGCCCAACCAAAGAAATAAATTCTCCAGAATGAACATCCAGCGAAACATCTTTCAAAACTTCTAAATATTCTCCCGATT
>JAKALG010000114.1 GCA_021813235.1 bacterium | reverse complement strand
AAAAGAGTTTAAAATTGCGCTAGAACTGAACCCAACTGAACAAATGGCACACAACAATCTAGGCCTCGTCTATGCTAAAAAAGGTCAACTACAAGATGCGGAAAATGAATATAAAAAAGAAATTGAGGTCAATCCTTATTATGATGATGTTTATTTCAATTTAGGATTGTTATATTGGAATGAAAAAAAATATGAAGATGCGAAAACTAATTGGGAAAAGACACTTTCTCTCAACCCAAATTATGTAGATGCATATAGCGCACTCGCCACATATTATTATTCTCAAAAAGATATTAAAAATGCGACTCTCTACGCGGGCGCCGCTTATCAAAGAGGAGCAACTCTCGCTCCCCCACTCTTGCAACTTTTACGTAACTACTAAACCCCTACGGAGGCGTTGCCTCCGTAGGCTCCTTTTGTTATAATTAATGTATGGCTTTGAGAAAACAATCTTTTGAAATAGATGAATTCTATCATTTATACAATCGTGGCACTGAAAAAAGAAAAATTTTTTTAGACAAAAGAGACTATGAACACTTTTTGTTTTTGATGTATGTTTGCAACACGACGAAAAGTATAGAATTGAGAAATGTTGGTAAAAATTTTGATCGAGGAGAAACAATTGTTGACATAGGGGCATATTGTTTAATGCCAAATCACTTTCATATCCTTGTGCGTGAGAAAATAGATAATGGAATTTCTAGATACATACACAAATTATTAACCAGCTACTCAATGTATTTCAACAAAAAGTACAAAAGGACTGGTAAATTATACGAAGGAGTATTTAAATCTATCCACGCAGATAAAGACAATTATTTAAAATATTTATATTCATATATACATTTAAATCCAGCAAAATTAGTAGACAAAAATTGGAAAGAAAATAAAACAAAAAATGTTAGTAATTTACTAAATTATATTTTTTCTTACCAATATTCGAGCTTAAAGGAATATATAAATCAAAAATTTATAATTCTAAATCCGTCAGAATTTCCTTATTATTTTAAAAAACCTGAAGATCATAAAAAGGAACTTTTCGAATGGCTAAATTTTAAAGAGAAATAACCTTATACGGAGGCGTTGCCTCCGTAGAGTAGACTCCGTAGAGAGTAATCCTTGTAAAATAAGGGGTTTTTACTTTTTAGAAATACAAGCTTTAATGAAAGCGGTGAAAAGAGGGTGTGGAGAAAGCGGACGAGAGAGAAATTCTGGGTGGAATTGGGTGCCCAAGAAAAATGGATGCTCTTTTTTCGGAAGCTCAGCTATTTCCATCAAATGTCCGTCTGGAGATTTTCCTGAAAAAACTAATCCTGCCTTTTTAAGAGATTCAATATAAGAATTGTTAACTTCATAACGGTGGCGATGTCTCTCTTCTATTTTCGCTTTACCATAAGAAGTAGCCGCAATAGTCCCCTTTTCTAACACACAAGGATACGCTCCCAAACGCATTGTCCCACCATAATTTTTATTCTTAATTTTTTCAACTTGATCTTGCATTGTAGCTATAACAGGATCTGACGTTTTCCCATCAAATTCTGTAGAATTTGCATTTTTCAAACCTAAAACATTTCTGGCAAAAGAAATGGTCATAATTTGCATTCCTAAACATAATCCAAAATAAGGGATTTTTTTACGTCGAGCATAATCAGCTGCTAATATCATCCCTTCAATCCCACGCCTACCGAAACCTCCTGGAACAATAATACCATCCAATTTATCTAGTTCCTTTAATTTCTCTTTATCATTTTCATACTTTTCCGAATCAAGCCAAATAATATTCGGCTTGTAATTCAAATTCCAAGCAGAATGATTGATAGATTCAATGACTGAAATATAAGTATCTTTACAAGATTTCAAATTAAAATATTTGCCGACAATTCCGATATTTACTTCTTTTTTTATTTTTTTAATTTTATTAGCGAGCATCGTCCAGTCGGCCAAATCTTTTTGGCGCTCCCGTAAACCTAGAGTTTTAAGCAAAACGGCACCGAGATTTTCTTTCTCAAAATTAACTGGCACATCATAGATAGAATAAACATCTGGAGCTGAAATTATTCTTTCAATCGGCAAACTGCAGACATTGCTGATGGTGTGTTTGATGTCCGGGGTAGCTGGCTTGTCTGCCCTACAAAGTACAAAGTCTGGATTAAGCCCCACAGAATAAAGGTCGGTCACAGCGTGTTGAGTTGGTTTTGATTTTTGTTCACCGAGAAGAGAAGGTGTCGGCAAATAGCTCGTCAAAACGACAAAAACATCTTCCGGATTTTTTGATTTCATCATTCTGGTCGCCTCGAGAAAAGGAAGAAGTTGATATTCTCCTACAGTACCACCATATTCTATTATGGTAATTTCTGATTTATTTTTTTCTTGGCAAGCTTTAATACGTCTAATTATTTCTTTAGGAATATCGGGATACACCTCCACATCTTCTCCCCCGTATTCCAAATTACGTTCTCGTCTTATAACTTCTGCATATACTTGTCCTGTGGTGATGTAATTTTCACGTTTGCTCGTTTGATTTGTAAAACGTTCATAGTTACCAAGATCTTGATCTGCTTCTACACCATCTTCTCCAACAAACACTTCTCCATGCTCAGCGGGACGAATAGTGCCAGCATCTATATTTACATACATATCCGCTTTCATGTTGGCTACTTTATAACCACGAGACTGTAATATTTTTCCTATTGAAGCGGCTGCAATACCTTTGCCTACGCTAGACATAACTCCCCCCACCACAAAAATATATTTTGTTTGTTTTGCCATGTTACATTTTCAAAATAAATTACAAAATTAAAAAATTTAAAGAGTCGTGTTGGTCCCCTGTCCTTATGTCCCCGAGGGCGAAGGCTCAAAAATTTTTTGAATTTTGTAATTTATCTCTATTTATTCAAATATTTTCTAGTCGCAATCAGACTAGAAATCATCCCCAAAACGACGCCTGATAATAAAATAATCACGAAAATTTGAAAGATATTTGAAAGGTAATAGTCATAAATATTAAGCCCCAAGAAACTCGTCATATTGTGTCCTAGATATATGGTTATCGGAATGAAAAGTATCAAAGTTATAAGTGTCGCGATAATGCCGTAAATAGCGCCTTCCACCATAAATGGACCACGCACTCGCATTTTGGAAGCTCCGACGAGACGCATGACGCCTATCTCTTCTTTAGCAATGAAAATAGTCAACCTTATGGTATTGAAAGTGATGATGATGGAGATTATTACTAAAATCAAAGTGACAAGGAAGCCAAGTTTTTGAGCTCCAGAAATAATGTTGTTCAATCTGTCTATGACCACTTTGTTTTGATTGTAATTTACTTTGTCTACAATAGAAGCAGAACCAGAGACAAGAGCGTCATCGGACTTCATAAAATTTGCAATACTTTCATATTGAGAAACTTCTTTTGCTTTGACATTAAGATAAGCACCTAGTGGATTATCTTTTATTTCATCCAGAGCTTGGATGGTCGGATAATCATTTTGATGACGTTCTCGGAAAAGTTTCAAGGCATCCTCTGCGCTCACATAAGAAACTTGTTCTACTTCTGGTAAATTTTCTAGAGATTTTTTAAGAGCTAGTATTTTATCTTCTCCTGCGTTAACGGTAAAATAAATCGTCACATCTACTTTATTTTTTATTTGATCTAAAGAAAAATGTAAGACTGCGTTTAATAATATGATAGTAGTAATGACAGATAAGGTGATAGTGACGACGAGTACAGAGGCCCAAGAAATGATGCCACTTCTGGTAAAATTCACAAATCCTGCTTTTATTACCCTTTTTAAATCTGTCATCATATTTAGGATTAATTATATACTATATTTACCACTCTTGTCATCTCTAA
>JAKALG010000113.1 GCA_021813235.1 bacterium | reverse complement strand
GTCAAGTTTATACTTCAGAAAGTTGTTGAATTAAAATATTTTCTTCATTTAAACACCAAATTGCTGCTTTATAAAACATCAATTCTTCAATGCTTTGAGACTTGTGTATCCCTGCTTCAGTTGCCTTATGCCTTATCTGTTCGTGGATTACTTTACGAGCAAAATTGTCTTTGAGAGCAGAGCAAGTTTCTTTGAAAGCATTGGTTTGTTCAGCATCTAATTCCTTGCCGTCAATCATCAATCCATTTTGGGTAAAATAGATTATATCTCCTATCGGTAAAGCATTCAGTTTATCCAATAAAGCAGTCGTTAAAGCCGTCCTATCTTCAATGGATAGATTAGACTTTTTAAGCTGTTTTATTGTTTTTTCTGTGATACTTGAAATCATTATTTTTTACCTATTACTCTAGTGTTTTTTCCTGCACCTTTGTAACTTGATGGTTTGCCACCAGTTGCTACAAATTTATGTAAACCTTTACTTATTGTTTTACCTGATTTTAATTTTGTCATTTTGATTTTCCTTGCATTCCTCTTTTAAGCATTTTAAGAGCGTTCGACCTTTTATATCCAGCTAACTCTTTGCTTTGTTTGCTAGCTTCTTTAGCTAGTTTTTTCTTAGTTGGTTTTTTCAGAACTTTTACCAAATGTTCATGTTCTTCTATAAGTTCTTCTTTATCCATTTTTACTTTCTTTTTCATCTCTTTTTTCCTTGCATCCCACGTTTTAAAAGTTCCATAGGATGATTTTTACCTTTTACTCTGATTGGCAACTTACGACCACCAGTTGCTTTATCAAACTCTTTTACTACTTTCGCAGTGATACCTTTTCTTCTAGCTGTATCAGTGTGAAAAAATTTTCTTTGTGCTTCACTTTTGTATGGCATAAATTTTAGTTAAATTGATAATTTTATAAAATGTTTATTTACTATTTGGGCGATGTGGTCTGTCATTCGTTCTCTTTCGTTTTCTAAAGCAGTTCTTGTAGGAAAATTACAACTAACTGAATAAAATGGGTCTGTAATTATATGACAAAATTCGTGGATAATTCTCCGTTCACTATTCTTTTTATCTTTATCTTCTAGCCAATCTTTTAAAGACTCATCACTCCAAAGTATTTTAGCATCTAAATATGGATAATTAAATTCACTTGCTAAATAATCTTTATTCTTACTTTTTTCTACTTTTAAATGATATTTTTCAATAAATAAAATAGACTTATATTTATCATACATCTGTCTTATCCATTTTTCGTATTGTAACTCTTTGTTCTTCATTATTGTTTTGCATTAGCCCCAGCTACTACGCCAAGACTAAGATTACTCATAATATTATTTAACATTTCTGAATTGCCACCTTGCATTTGCTGTTCTTGTTGCATTTGTTCTGGTGTCTTCTTAAACTTATCAGGGTCAGCACCACCGAATTCTTTTAAGATAAACTCATCTACCACTTCAGGGATATTTACATAAGGGGAAATTCTAGGGTCAAGCAATAGATTTAAGGCTCTCTCTTTTCTTAGCTGGTCTGTGCCTAGACTTCGGCTCATTATTTGAGAAGGGTCGCAATAGCAATTAAACTGAGTGCGAGCAAACTTGTAAGGATTAATTCTCCACCAAGACATTTTAGCTCCTGTGCCTCCCATTTTCTTCAACATATCCCATTCCATTTCACTAGCCTTTTCTTTAGTTAAATCCATTCCCATTAAGTCAGTATCAAAATCTATTCGATGAGTTATTTCCTTACCCTTTTCCTTTCCCTTAGTTAAGATAGTTTTAAATTTCATTTTTAAACTCTCGGGTACTGTCGTGTCTAGCTGTCCGATAGTTGTATGTTGAATAACACAGTCGGCCGCCAATTCACCTATCTGTCTAATAAGGTCAGCTATCATCGTAGAGAATACACCGAGAATAACTTGAGCTTGCTGTTCGGCTTTCATAGAAGCTGTAGCAGTAATTCCAGGTCTTGCCATTCCACTTTGTTGAGAGTCTTGTGTGCTTTCGCTTATATCATCTTTATTGGTTCGGAGAATATCTAAAGCAGCAGTTAAGTTTGGTGAGAGTGAATATGGTGTAGCAGTTGCACCTTGAGGCATTGCCACAGTTGCTCCAGGTACCATAACAGTTTGGTCTATCTTAGCTACACCTGAAAGAAAGATAGGTTTAATGACATCAAGAAACATTCCGTCTTGAGCTAACTGATAAGCTCGGTTGATACTTGCATCGTCCCAGAACTCTTTAAAACAAGCAGACTTGTAGTAGTAGAAACGTCCTGCTGGGTCTAGTGGTTCAAAGCCAGTCTTCGCATAATTGTAAATTGGTATGGTTTTCCATTCATCACCTATCAAAGACATTCTGCGGTGTTTGAAAGGATTTGAATTGTAGACATCATCATAGTTAGCCATCAATACTCCTGCAACAAAAGTCACTTCAAGGTCTTCTGGTCTATACTGAAACGTAATCTCTTGCACATAGTTTCTATCTGCTTCAGTCCATTCTATATCGTAAAGTGTTTGATGTTCTTGTCCTGCTAGAAAGATACGAGTTTTACCTGCTTGCACGAAATCAAATTGGTCTACTCCATCTATAAAATATTTCTTTGAGTAAATCTTTCTGGCTTCGTCATAAGCTATTCTGCGAACTCTAATCATATAAGGTTGACGTTGAATATCGTTTGTATAAAAGTCCGCAGGGAGTATTTGGTCTATTGGAATTATGTTAAGCCCAATACCTGACAAGAGCATGTCAACTGCATCAGTTATCTTGTAAGTTCCGTCTTCCATCTTCTCTTTAATCTTTTGCATTGCTTCTACATATTCCACTTCAATATGCACAGCTGGATTTACTAAAGCTGAAGTCACCATATACAAGAACTTCATTTCATAGTCAGCTTTCTTTAAATGGTCTTCCACTAGAATTGAAAGAACTTTAGCCGTGGTTTCATCTTCTTCGTTCTCTTCGTTGTAAGCATAGAAGTAAGGAAAAAGCATACCGCTAATTAAATGAGCGAGTATGCCTATTACTTTATTACGAGCCGTATTTTTTCGTCCTTTCCAACGCCAAGATTTTGTGGCTGGTAGAAACTCTGCTCCTACGAATGCACCAAATGTTTCTTGGTCTAATCTTGCTCTGTCTAGCACGCTCATCTCATCAAACTCTCTAAAGGTTCTGTGCTGTAATCTCCAAGCAGTTTGATAGTCAGTTTGACATCTTGCGAATAGTTTTTTAATCTCTTCAGGAGGTTGATATGCACTTTCTGCTAATTTAGTTCCTCCATTATCTAATGGATTTCCGTCTTTATCACTTGTTATTGTATATCCAATCATACATTTATAGCTTTTTCAAAGCTCCAATTTAATATGTTAATTCTATTCCAAACATTTTTATAGTTTACATTAAAAAATTCAGACCATTCTTTTAATGTTTTAGTCTCTTTCTTATAAGTATAAAAAATATTACTTCTCCTATTATTTGCTTGTTGTTTATTTGTTATCCAACGACAATTTTCTTTGCAATAGTTTCCATTGTTGTCAATACGGTCAATGCTAAGTCCTTCCTTATATGTTGGAAACATATCTTTATAAAATTCTTCAAAAGATTTCCATTTATTCTTTATTCCACGACCACCATATCTATTATAATCGTGTCTTGAAGTATTCATACACCTTGATTTTATACCAGTATAAATACCATAAATTTTAGTATGTCTCATCCCGTGAGTTTTTTCTGCTTTTCCAGTTTTTAAGTTTCTGCTAACTATCATTTTTTTGTTTTAGTTATTTTTATAATCAAATTATATTCTTATCTAATGTATTGTCAAGTCTATAAAGTATAACTCACTTGCACTTCATTTTCTCGCTTACCAAATTCT
>JAKALG010000112.1 GCA_021813235.1 bacterium | reverse complement strand
CAGTATTGCAAGCATATGCATATAAATGTATTTATTGTAAAAAGGAGATAGAAGCGTATTATTTACCAGAGTGGGGATATCAAAAAATAGCTTGTGAAGAGTGTTATAAGCAAAATATCAACTAAAAGTGTTGGAAATGTTGGAAACCGAGTTTCCAACAAAATCAGCATTAGAACATGAAAAACGAAACACGACAATGTCAAAACTGTAAGCAAGACTTCGTAATCGAGCCAGAAGATTTTAATTTTTATGAGAAAATCAAAGTTCCTGCACCTACTTGGTGTCCAGAATGTAGACTTGTACGTAGACTTGTTTGGCGAAATGAGCACTCACTTTTTAAAAGGCTAAATGCAGAAGAAGATAAAAAAGATTTAATTATTTCAGTTTTTCATCCTGAGGCAAAAATAAAAACTTATGATAAAGAAATGTGGTGGAGTGACAAATGGGACTCGTCTTCCTATGGCAGAGATTATGATTTTTCTAGGTCATTTTTTGAACAATTTAGAGAACTTCTAGAAGAAGTTCCACATATTGCACTATCAGATTCAAAATCTGTGAATTCTAGGTTTTGTAATATAACAGTAGAGATGAAAAACTGTTATTTGGTCACAGCAGCTTGGACTTGTGAAGATTCTATATATTGTAATAGAGTTTCCGGGTGTAAATTTACAAACGATTCTTATGTTTGCTACAACACAGAATTTGGATATGAAAATGTGTATTGCCGAGATTCAAGCAGATTATTTTTCTCGCTAGAAAGTGAAGGATGTCTAGATTCTTATTTTCTATATGATTGTAGAAATTGTTCAGATTGCATTTTGTGTGCAAATTTGAGAAACAAAAATTATTGTATTGAAAATATACAATATACAAAAGAAGAATATTTAGAAAAGAAAAATACATTTGCTCTCCATACACGTGACGGTATAGAAAAAGCTAGAAATAAATTTAAAAAACTTTGGCAAAAAGCTTTGCACAGAGATGTAAAACTTATAAATACAACAAATGTTGTTGGTGATCATGTAGAAAATTCACGAAATTGTTATGGTATCTTTGATATAGATGGTGAATTTCAAAATGTAAAATATGCAAACTGGGGAACTCGTGGTTTAAATGATGCATATGATATTGGTCCTGGTTGTGGAGGAAAATCGGAATTAACTTATGAAGGAATAAGTATTGGAGTTTATAATAGTAGGTGTTTCTTTGGCGCTATCATTTGGTATTCTAGAGATATTTATTATAGTTTTATGATGAATAATTGTCAGGATTGTTTTGGTTGTACAGAAATGAATGGTAAAAAATATTGTATTCTAAATAAACAATATACAAAAGAAGAATATGAAGAAATGGTTTGTAAAATAAAACAACATATGAATGATATGCCTTTTATAGATAAAAAAGGGAGAATATATGGATTTGGTGAATTTTTTCCATCTGAACTTTCACCATTTGCTTATAATGAAACTGTGGCTCAAGATTATTTTCCTATTAATGAAAAGGAAGCAGGGGGAAAAGGATATCTCTGGCGTGAATATGTTTCTGGTTCATATAAAGCTACAATAAAAGGAAAAGATTTACCGCAGACAATTTCTGAAGTAGATGATTCAATTTTGAGTGAGGTAATTGAATGTGAAGTTACTGGCAAACCTTTCAAAATAATAGAACAAGAATTAAATTTTTATAGGAGATTTGATTTGCCTTTGCCGTCTGTCCATCCAGACGAAAGGCATAATAGGAGATTAAAACTTCGCAATCCTATGATTTTAAATAAAAGAATGTGTTTCAACGGAGATAAAGAAATCGTTACGACTTATCGCAGTGAATCAGATGGTGGTCCTAAAAAAGTGCTTTGTAGTGAATGCTATAAAAAAGAAATTTATTAGCTACTTTAGTTAAGTAAATTACTTTAGCTAAGTAAAGTAGATAAAATATGAATAATGTCTCAGAAAAAATAATATGCCAGAATTGTAAACAAGACTTCACGATAGAACCGGAGGATTTTAATTTTTACGAGAAAATAAAAGTCCCTCCGCCGACTTGGTGCTTAGAATGCAGATTGCAACGTCGATATGCTTGGCGCAACGAGCGTGTTTTTTATAGAAGAAATTGTGATTTATGTAAAAAAAGTATTGTTACTTTTTATTCTCCTAATAAACCACATAAAGTATATTGCATAAAGTGTTGGTGGGGGGACGGATGGGACCCGACTTCTTTTGGACAAGATTTTGATTTTAGTAAGAGTTTTTTTGAACAATTTCGCGAACTTCAATTAAAAGTTCCTCGTATAGCTGTATTTAATAAGAATAATGTAAATTCTGATTACACAAATCACTCAGGTGATAATAAAAATTGTTTCTTATCTTCTTGCTGTTTTAAAAGCGAAGATGTTCTTTATTCTAATTGGATAATTAAATCTAGAAGTTCTCTTGATAATAGTTATATATATGAAAATGGGGAAAGATTATATGAATGTATAGATTCACGTAAATCTTATAGATGTCAGTATTCAATATTAGTTGAGAATTGTACAGACTGTCTTTATTGTTATGACTGTCACAATTGCAATAACTGTTTTTTATCTTCTAATCTTCGTAATAAAAGTTATGTATTTCAAAATACTCAATATTCTCGTGAAGAATATTTTTTAAAAATTAATGAATATAAACTTAGTTCTTATAATACTCGTGAAGAACTTTATAAAAAATTTATAGACATATGTCAAAAGAATGCTATTCATAGATATGTGATAAGTGAACGTAATATTAATTGCAGTGGTAGCACTTTATTTAACAGTAAAAATTCTAAAAATTGTTTTGACGCTGATTCTTTAGAAGATTGTAAAAATGTCTTTTCAGCCATTTCTGTAAAATCTTCTATGGATTTATATCACATAGGTTGGAATACAGAGCTTTCATATGAATTGCATGGAGGGGATGGAAGTTATAATTGCCAATTTTGTCACCATGGTTGGGGTAATACTAATGCCATGTATTGTGATTCGTGCCAAAGCTGTCAGAATACCTTTGGTTGTATTTCAGTTAAAAAAGGAAAATATATGATTTTTAATAAAAAATATACTAAAGAAACATATGAGATTTTAAAAAATAAGATAATTGAACACATGAAAAAAACAGGAGAATATGGAGAATTTTTTCCTCCTTATATATCACCAATTTGCTACAACGAAACACAAGGAAATTATTATATGCCTTTAAGCAAAGAAGAAGCCCTTTCAAGGGGGTGGCAATGGGAAGATAATCTTCCAGGAATATTTGGTAAGGAGACTTTACAACCCGAAGATGTAAAAGATTCGATAACTGATATAGATGACACTATTCAATCAGAAGTATTAAAATGCGTTAATTGTAGTAGAAATTATAATATTGCTCCATATGAATTTTCTTTTTATAAACAAGAAGTTATTCCAATTCCTCGCATGTGTCCAGAATGTCGACATAAAAGACGTTTTGCTCTTCGTTTACCTCGTAAGCTTTGGCATAGGAAATGTATGAAAAAGGGGTGCGAAAATGAATTTGAGACAGCTTATGCTCCGGATAGGCCGGAAATAGTCTATTGCGAACGCTGTTATCAACAGGAGGTTTACTAGCCTCTGGCTAGTTTACTAATGCACATATCAACCATGGTGTATATGTGTAAAAGGGATAAGTTTTGGTAATTTAGATTTTTTGTGGTATAGTAAAAACAAGGCAAAATGGCCTTATTTTTATTGTTAATTTCGTATAGGATGGACCAAGAAAAAGATTATTCAAATTTGCGCCTTAAATTGGTGCTTAAATATTTTTGGCAAGTTATTAAACATTTTAAAGTGTCGTTTTTTACTGTTGTTATTACCACGGTAGTGGCTTC
>JAKALG010000111.1 GCA_021813235.1 bacterium | reverse complement strand
ATATTTAAGCACCAACATACGGTGCAAATTTGAATAATCTTTTTCTTTGTCCATATAAAACCAAAAAATAAGACATTTCTGCCTTGTTTTTACAATACCATATTTTTCTAAAATTACTAATTAATAGATTTCTTTCTTATAACACTCACTACAAAGCACTTTTTTAGGACCACCTTTTTCCTCTCGCAAATAAGTGGTGTTAATCTCTTTCTTACATAGAAAACATTCTCTTTTGTTTAAAATCATAGGATTACGAAGCTTTAATCTTCTATTGTGTCGTTCTTCCGGATGAATCGAGGGTAACGGTAAATCAAATCTTCTATAAAAATTTAATTCTTGTTCTATAATTTTAAAAGGTTTACCGGTAATTTCACATTCGATAACTTCATTTAAAATAGAATCATTTACTTCAGAGATTGTCTTCGGTAAATCTTTACCTTTTATTGTAACTTTATAAGAGCCAGGAATATATTCACGCCATAGGTATCCCTTCTCTTCTGCTGTTTTTTTATCTAAAGGAAAATAATCTTGAGCAACAGTTTCATTGTAAGCAAAAGGAGAAAGCTCGGAAGGAAAAAATTCACCATATTTATATACTCTACCTTTTTTGTCTACATATGGCATATCTAGCATATGCTGTTTTATTTTAGGAACCAGTTCTTCATATTTTTCTTTCGTATATTGTTTATTTAGAATACAGTATTTTTTCCCATTCATTTCTGTACAACCAAAACAATTCTGACAATTATTCATCATAAAACTATAATAAATATCTTGAGAATACCAAATAATTGCACCCAAAAAACATTTACTATTTTCAACCCCAATACTTATACCTTCATATGTTAATTCTGAATTACCCCCAGAACCAGGACCGACATCATAAGCGTCACTACACCCCTGACTACCCCAATTTGCATATTTTACATTTTGAAATTCACCGTCTAAATCAAAAACATTATAACAATTGCGTGAGTTATATACATGGTCGCCGACAACATTTACAGTATTTACGAGTTTCACATCTCTATGAAATGCTTCTTCCCAAAGTTTTTTAAATTTGTTTCTAGCCTCTTCTATACCATCACGCGTGTTAAAAGCAAACTCATTTTTCTTCTTTAAATATTCCTCTTTTGTATATTGAATATTTTCAATGCAGTAAGTTTTATTTCTAAGATTAGTACATAAAATACAGTTAGAACAATTTCGGCAATCATATAAAAAATAAGAATCTAGGCAAGATTCACTTTCTAGTGAAAAAAATAATCTACTGGAGTCTCGGCAATATACATTTTCATATCCGAACTCCAAATCATAACAAATATAAGAATCCTGAATAAATTTACATCTAGATGCTCTATTGCAATATACGGAATCTTCACAATTCCAAGCTGCAGTAACTAAATAGCAGTTTTTCATTTCAACTGTTACATTACAAAATCTAGAATTTACCGACTTTGAATCAGATAAGGCAAGATGTGGCACTTCTTCCATAAGTTCAGCAAATTGTTTTAAAAATGGTTTAGAAAAATCATATTCTCTTCCATAAGAAGATGAATCCCATTTATCACTCCACCACATTTCTTTATCATAAGTTTTTACTCTAGCATCAGGATGAAAAACTGAGATAATTAAATCTTTTTTTCTCTCTTCTGCGTCTTGTCTACGAAACAACGAATGTTCATTTCGCCAAACGAGACGACGAGTTAGCCGACACTCTGGACACCAAGTAGGTGGAGGAACTTTTATCTTTTCATAAAAATTAAAATCTTCCAACTCTATGGTAAAGTCTTTTTTGCAGTTCTGGCATTGTTTGATTTCTGATTTCATTTTATTTAAAATTCCTCAACCAAAAAATTTTAACTCTAAATTTAATTGTCTGCCAAGCCATAGGCATGACATATCTGATATATTTTATTTTTGTTTTTATTCTTTCCATTTTATTATATAAATTCTGCTTGATAACATTTCTCACAATATACTATCTCTTTTCTTTCAGGACTTATGGCTGTTTCAAATTCATTTTGACAAGGACTATTTCCGTGTATATGTTTTATGGTATTTTTATATACACCATCTTTTGATTCTACACCACTACACATACATTTTCTATGCCAAAGTTTTGGTGGATTTTTCTTTTTAATTCGTTCACCATAACGACAATTTGGACATAAGTGAGGTAAAGCTATATTCGCCGAACGAAGAAACTGTAATTCATCAGGTAAAATGCGAAACACTTCAGTACATTCTTGTTTGCAATCTTCGTCTTTATGTTCACAAGAAATAACTTCATTTAATATAGAATCGTCTACTTCTTTTATATGATTTGGTAAATTTTCTGCTTTTATTGTTATTTGATAATTTTTTTCTTTCTTATCATACCATTTAAATCCTTTTTCCAATGCTTCCTCTTTACTTAATGGAAAATATTTATGTGCCCAAGTTTCATTATAGGCCCATAGAGAAAATTCACTTGGAAAATATTCACCATATTTGTATATTCTTCCTTTACTATCTATATAGGGCATTTCATTCATATGTTTAATAATTTTTGGTATTAGTTCTTCGTATTCAACTTTCCCGTATTGTTTATTTAAAATACAATATTTTTTATTTTTTAACTTTGTACAACCAAAACAATAAGAACAATTGTACATTTTTTCTGTATATGTTAAATCTCTAGAATCATAAGGAGCTCTACCAAAAAAACATCTTTGAGAGTGGAGGCCTCCAGAATTCTCATAATAGAGTTCGGAACTACCGCCACCCAAAATAACATCATAACTATCTTTCAACAAAAGGCCACTAAGAAAAACATATTTACAATTTTCTATACCAAGAAGCGTAGAAAAACAAGTCTGACAATTTTTCGTTTGTTTTATATCATCCCCAGTAACATTTTTAGAGTTTATAATAATGGCAAAGCGTCTTGGAGTTTTGTCATAGAGTTCTAAGAATTTTTTTTGTGCCTCCTGAATAGTCTTATAACTTCCTAAATCCCATTTCATCATTTCTTTCTCATACTCTTCTTTTGTGTATTGTTTATTAAAAATACAATATTTTTGATTTCTCAAATTAACACAACCAAAACAATTTGTGCATCCTATACAATTAAAAAGGAAAGAAGAATCGAGACATTCATTTGAAAAATAGGTAAATTTCGTATTAAAAACTCCATTTGAATATATAGTTTCGTAAGTATGATCAGCATTTACAATTACATCGGAATCTAATAAATCTCTAGAAAATATTGGATTACCACAATAATAACAATTTATGCTTTGAAAAGATCCGAAAGTAAGCCTACAATTTTTACTACGTATAGTGGTATCACAATAATCGCAATCAGTACAATTTCTATTATCCGTAGCTTGGTAAGGTACTTCGTTTTGTAAATTCAAAAATTGTTCAAAAAATGGTTTTGAAAAATCATAGTCTCGTCCATAATCCAATTGATTCCAACTGTCTCCCCACCAGCAACTGTTACAATAGACAATATAAGAAGTATCAGGACGATATAAACTTACAATTTCTTTACCACACTTATCACAACTATCTTTATATAAAAATCTATCTCCAATAAAAGTAAGTCGACGAATAAGTCTGCATTCCGGACACCAGGTCGGCGGAGGAACCTTAATTTTCTCATAGAAATTAAAGTCTTCGGGCTCAATCGTGAAGTCTTGTTTACAGTTTTGGCATTGTCGTGTTTCGTTTTTCATGTTCTAATGCTTATTTTTGTCAAAGCCGAGCTTTGACATTTTTAGTTGATATTTTGCTTATAACACTCTTCACAAGCTATTTTTTGATATCCCCACTCTGGTAAATAATACGCTTCTATCTCCTTTTTACAATAAATACATTTATATGCATATGCTTGCAATACTG
>JAKALG010000110.1 GCA_021813235.1 bacterium | reverse complement strand
TACTACCAGCGGATTTTGGGAGTTTACTGGAAATACAACTCTTGCGGGAGCAACGGGGAATGGTCTTGTATATTATGAAGTAAGCGACAATGCGGTTCCAACGGCCACAATAAAAGGTTATCTTTTTGTATTCAGATTGGGAGTAGTTGATTATTTAGAAACAACCGTTGCTAGTAATGCGCTTTCGTGGACATACGGATGGAAGGCGTCCGATGGAACTACGGGGAATACCGCCGCATGGCTTGACAATTCTTCAACAAATCATTTTGCTTTTACTGCTCCTGATAACAGAGTTTACTTTTGCAATGGTTCAAATATAGGAAAGTTTTTTCAAACAAATCCCACAACTATTTTTAATCCAACTTCGACAGCGAGTTTTACTTATACTAATTACAATCTTCTCCCAATAAACGACAAGGCGCAATGCCTTGCTCCATTGGGAACAAATATCTTGATTGGCGCACAGAGCAACATTGTATATTCGTGGAATACCACATCAAATCTTGTTTCAAATTACATCCCGCTTCCCGAATCCCTTGTGGCACAAATGGTAACAGTCAATACCAATACTTACATTTTTGCAGGAAATAGGGGAAATATTTACATCACCAATGGAAGTCAAGCGAATGTATACATAAAAGTACCCGACCACTTATCGGGAGTGATAGAGCCTTATTTTGCATGGGGGGGCGCGACATACCAGAAAAATAGGTTATATTTCGGCGTGCAGGCAACTACTAATGCCTCTGGTACTGGATGGGTTGATGGATATGGCGGATTGTGGTGCGTAGATTTATCCACGCAATCTATTTATATAGCAAACAGACTTTCATATGGATTTTATAACAACGGAAGTTATGCCTCTGCGTTGCTTTCTATTCCTGCGGTTCAAAATAACAATCCTCTCGGCGCTGGGTTATTTATTGGTTGGTTCAATGGTACTGGAGGTGGTATAGACAAGACTATTGCAACTTCATACACGGGAGGTCAGGCATATGTTGTTTCAGATATGATTCCGATAGGTACAGCTCGTAAGCCAGACACTCCCGCACAGCTTGAGTTTAAGTTAGCATCTCCCCTTTTATCGGGTGAATCTGTTGAATTGCAAATCGCATCTTCATTAGCGAACGGAACAAATCCTACATTTACTAGCGTAAAAACAACTTACGGAGATGGTACTTTATTCTCTGATAATACTGACAGTATAAATACTCAAAATCTTCAGTGGTTATTGATAAAAGCAATTTTAAGTTCTGGGACTGCCGCAACGCCGTCATTTTGCCGACTTAGAGAAATAAGGGTTATCAGACACTAATTATGGATGAAAACAAAGTCAGAGAACTAATAAGAGATGAAAATCAGCAAGCTCGTTTTAATACGAATAATACTGTTTTTCATACCCATAATAATATAGATGCTCCGTTTATTCCTTTTCTTAATATTTCTTCTGCCCCTAACTATTTTTGTGTTGCGTCAACTACAAACGGAACAACTCCAACTGCGGTATTTGGGTCGAGTGGCGCACAGTTTAATCTTACTGTTACGGGGTGTTTTCTCATATCTCTTGATACTACAGCAGGAAATATCCTAGTAAAAAACAAAGGAAATACGATTGCAACTGTTGCTAAAGGAACCACGGCAGGAGCATTAGTCGGAGCGACTGCGCTTTCCACAGGAACGCTGGCAAGTTATATAAAAGGAGATTCTTTCACAGTCGAATCGAGTTCGGCGGGCAACGCCACGGTTTTTTTGAGTTTTACATCAAGTTAGTTTATAATTATTACACATGAAATCGTTTCAAGGGTCAAATACATCGCTAGTAAATACTTTTACCACGCTTTCGCTTAATACATCTACCGCGAATACTACGCTTGGGAAGATGCTAATTAACGAACAGGCGAAACTTCTTTATTTGAAGTTCTTTGATAATGAAAGGGCGGTTACCATGGTAACAATCGGACCAAAGTCCTTAACCTTGACAGGTACACTTGCTTCTGGTGCTGTTTCTGCGACACTAACTTCCGCATGGACTGACATTACTTGTAAGCAATTAGTTGTTTTTTCGAGCGGAGAACAAAGAACGGTTCAATTCATTCAAAACTCTACTTCAATAACATGGACATCTGCGCTCACCGCTACGACCACGACGGCAATTTCTGCTGTTGGTGTTCAGTCATATCCACTCCCCGCAAATGTTTCTAAAGTAAAAAACTCTACTATAACCATCGGACAACTCGTTTATACGCCTGCGCCAGTACAGACGATACAAGAGTGGTCAAAACTCAATGCGCTTCCTTATACATCAAGCCTTCCTGCATATTTCTTTATCTATAACAATGAATTGCAATTCTGGCCTATTCCTTCTTCAAGCGGAAACATTATTACGCTAAACTGTCAAATCAATGTTGCAGATATGACATACTCTGACTACACTACAGGAACTTTAGCGGCTTCTGGTATGGTAGTTGGTTCTAATGCAGTTGTCGGAAGTGCGACAAGTTGGAATACTACATTTCCTACAGGGGTTGATTTAACGCATGCGAATCTTTTTCTCATAGCCACGCCCCCGAATGGAGATGGAATACCTTATCAGATTCAATCGTTTAACTCTGGTACGAGCGCGACACTTCTCAAGCCAGTGGTAAACGCTCCGAATATCAGTGGTTCAAGTTATACAATAGGACAGTATCCTCTTCTTTCACAAGATTTTCATGATGTGATTGTCTATGGAGCATTAAGGATATATTTTTCATCTATCGTCAAAGATACTGAAAAGTTCAATCTTTATAATAACCTTTATAACGAAAAACTCGATTTAATGAAATTCTATCTCTCTAATAAACAAGTAAATGTCGATTTATCAGTAACACCAATAATAACCAATCCGAATCTCTATCAACAGAGTATAGGATAATATCATGCCACAATCATTTTCTACACAAATAAATAAGGGTTTAGTAAAACCAAATATGAGTGCGAGTACCCAGCCCATTGCTCCTATTGGTTCAAGAGATGTTATGGGGAATGTTCCATTAAGTATGCCTAAAAATGTCGGACAGATACCTTCTATTACACAAGCTCCAGCATTTCAGAAAACGCAAGGTTTAGTTTCTCCCACAGAACCAAAACCAGCTCAACAGCAAATTCAGCAACCTGTTCAGCAACCCGTTCAACCGCCAGCTCAGCAACCAATCCAGCAACCCGCTCAGCAACCGACACAACCATCGGGTCCAACTTATGGAGGACTTGTAGGAACACTTGCTACTACTGCTGCGGGACCAACTCCAGAATTTAAGGCGGCTCAACAGGAATACACCTCTGCTGCAAGTGATTTGGCTAAATTAAGAGAGGAACAAGCCCAACAGTCAGCAAATATCCTCGGCGGAAGAACTAATCTCGCAGAAGCGGGCGGAGAACAAGGTTTAATGCAATCTCTTGCCGCAGGAAAAGAAGCGGCGATAACAGGAAGGATGCAAGCGGCACAACAGGCAATGCAGACCGCAACTGGTCAGCAACAGACCCAACAACAGGGTCTTGGCGCGGCTGCAGGACTTGCTGCTCCTCAGCCCTATGGAATTACTACAACTCCTTATCAGCCAATTACTGGAACTTTTGGTACTATGCCTGGAGGAACAAGTGGAGCTTTTGGTGCGGGTCAAACTGCTGAAAACGTTAATATAGGTGGTCAGTATCAACAGGCGAGTACCGCCGCAAATGTTGCAAAAGGGTATGAAGACACAATTAAGAATTATATGGTTCAGAATAATCTTAATCCGTCTGATTTAACCGTTGCCAATGGAGTTATTCAATGGTTGAAAGGACAAGTTGGAGACCCAAAGTATCAAACATTAGCAAATTACATAAATGAATACTCTAGCAATGCGGCTACCGCATTGGGAATATCCGGTGGTAATGTTACTGATTT